>JALNZK010000098.1 GCA_023229365.1 Pseudomonadota bacterium
GAACGAGAAGGTGCGGTCCACGGTCGTCTGTACGACCGAGTAGACGACGCCGGGCTCGAGGATGCGGATGGCGTTGACCACACTGTTGAATCGGACGTTCGGGGAAATGGTTGCGAGAAATCGACCGGGCGCAGAGAATTAGGGGAAAGACGGAGCCGAGTACAGGGATTCAGGATCTTTCCAGGAGGTACCCGAAACGAACGGGTGGCCAACTGGTATCTCTAAGGCCCGATTTTTGGGGCCCGATTTTTGGGGCGGTGCACCTTCCGGGCCACAAACGAGATGCAAACAAGTTCGGGTGGTTGCACCGCAGGCGGTGCCGGCGCGCCGGCTTGTTCCATCAAGATAGCGTGCAGTCCCGTTCAATTCGAATGGGAGAAGGGACAACCCGCGCATCGGAATCCCGCGCATGAATTGCGCGGGCTGGGAGCGGGAATGACGTCGATCCGAAAATCCGTGCCGCCGGCTACTCGATGACGATCGGGTTGGTGTGGCGCAGATCCGAGCCGGCCGGGTAGGAGATCGAGCCCGCGTTGTAGTAGCTGTAGAAGTACACGGCGATCGGGATCGTCGCGTCTTCCGGATCGTCGCCGGAGTAGACGATGTGCGCGCCGTCGTCGACCTCGCACTCCCACGCCTCGTAGGTGATGCCGTCGATCTCGCCGTCGACCCGCGGGCCGACGCACGTCGAGTCGACGTCGAGTCCGTCGTCGATGGTCGCGACCGCGCCCTGCGGCTTGGAGACGACGACGGCGTTGTACGCGAACCCCTCGCCGGTCGTGAAGACGTACAGCCCGCGCCGCTGGTCCACGGCCGGGATGTACATGAGCGACGAGTCGCCGGCCGGGCCGAACGGGTTCGGGACGTCACCGCCGGCCACGAGGAACTGCGCGACGTGCAGGTAGCCTTCGGACGCCTCCACGGTGAACCCCGTGTTCGTGAAGAGCTCGCGGTACTCGCCCGCGCCGAGCGTGAAGCTGTCGTTCGGCGAGGGCAGGCTCGTCGTCACCGTCGCGCCGTTGTAGGACATGATGCGGTAGTAGTCCTGCTCCGGAGTTCCCTCGCTGCGGATCGCCGAGTGGCTCACCACGAACTTCTGGGCCATCGCGGCGGACGGGAGGATCTGCTCCTCGAGGTGCTCGGCGCAGCAGGAGTCCTCGTAGATGTCCGTGTTCGAGACGAGCGACAGGTCGGTGCCGAAGAACACGGCCACGGGCCCGTCGGAGATCACCGTCGTGCCGGAGAGATCCGGGATGGTCGGGTCGACCAGGGTCATGAACCGGGTCTCGAGGTTGATCACGTCGAACGGGCCTATCACGAAGTCGGTCGGCGTGCCCGCCTCGATAGCGTCGATCCCCTCGCCGAGATCGATGTCGAACGACGGGGTCACGGTCACGGTCGTGGCCTCCTGCACGCCGACGATGGTGACGTAGCCGCGGTTCTTCGTGACCGACGCCACCGGGCCCGACGGCGTGTAGCCGACCACGATGTGGTCCTTGCCGAGCGCGGACGTCGGGAGGAGCAGCGAGGCGTCGTTGGAGAACTGCTGATCGAGCGTGTTGAACTGGTACGCCACGACCGGGACGTCCGAGGTGATCCGGAACGCGTCCGACGAGAGGCGGGTCTGCGGCCCGTCGTCGACGTGGTTGTCCGTGAAGTCGCCGCCGTCCACGTCGCGCCGCGGGAGCCGGAAGATGTAGAGGCCGAGCGGCTCGACCGCGTGCGTCTCGACGACCGAGAGCGAGAGCGGCTCGCCCTGCGGCGCCTCGTTGATCTCCACGGTCACGTTCGCAGAGATGCTGTTGCCGATGTTCGCCACCGCCACCGCGAACTGGCCCTCCGCGGCGTCGTCGACGAAGTTCTGCGCGTTGTCGAGATCCACCGCCCAGTACTCGCACCCGATGTTGCTCTGGGTCGCGGCCGCGATGTCGCACGGATCGCCGCCCTCGCATGCCCCGTCGACGCAGACCGCGCTGACCTCGGCGCAGTCCATGAACGGGGAGTAGCCCATGCCGTCGTCGTCGCAGACCAGGACGGTGTCGAGCTCGCAGATCGAGTCCCCGGGGATGCACTCGACGCAGCCGAGGTACGAGACGCACACCGCCTCGCACGACTCGACGAGCGTCCACTCGCCGCCCTCGCAGACGTTGTAGTCCTGGCCGGCGCAGTCGAAGGTCCCTTCCTCGCAGTCCCCGTCGGTGTCGGTGTCCGTGTCGCCCGCGGCGACGTCCTCGTTCGACACCTCGCACGCGCCGATGAGCGCCGCAAAAGAGAGCAGGGCGCCCGACGCGATCACGACCAACGTAGTGAACGGTTTCATTTCTTTCCTCCTTCGAGTTCGGTAAGCCGCGCGGCGGCTTGGGGCGCGGCGAACGCGTTCGGGTAGCTTCCGATGAAGGCCTCGAGCGCGTCGCGTTCGTCGTCCTCTCGGCCGAGGGCCCGTAGAGCGCGCGCCTTGCCGTAGAGCGCCTCCGGCGCCAGGGCGCCCTGGGCCGGCGTCTCCAGATAGCTGGCGTAGCACTCGAGCGCCTTCTCGGGCGCGCCGAGGCGTACGAGGCGCAGCTCGCCGAGGGAGACGAGCGAAGTCCGCGCTTCGGTGCTCTTCGGGTGGATGGATATCAGCTCTTCGTACGCCTCGGCCGCGGCGCCCCACTCGCGAGCCGCGCGCAACTCCTGCGCCCGCGCGAGCATCTCGGAGGCGCCCGCCTTCGCCGCCGCGCGGCTCGCGGCGCCTGCCTTCGGCGGCAGCTGCCCGAGCTCGAAAACCCGCGACAGCCGCTCGCTCCGCGCCAGCTCGACGAGCTCACGGACCGGCGCGCGGCCGTCCGCCGTGAGCTCCACGGTCCGGTGTCCGGACCGGACCAGCGCGGCGACGGGCGTCGATCCGAGGAGGACGCCGTCGAGCGAGACCTGCGCGCCGGTCGGCAGGCTCTGGATGTCGACCGCGGAGGCGGATTCGGAATCGGAAAGAAGATCGAGCATGCGCAGGCTCTGATCGAGGCGCCGCGACTCGGATTCCTCGAGCGGGCGCCTGCCCCCGCCGTCGAGCCTCGACGTCTCCCCGACGCCCAAGGCGCGCGGTGTCCGTCCGTTCGCGCGCAGGGAGACCTCGCCGCGCAGCACGCCGACGCGCGTCGTGCCGTCCGCGACGCCGACCTCGAACACGGTGCCCACGACGCCGACGGAGCCCGACGCGGTCGTCACCGAGAACGGCGGGCCGCTCCTCTTCGGTTCCACGGCCGCAACGACGTCGCCCGCGTCGACCCGCACCTCGACGGCGCCCTCGTCGAGAGAGGGGATACGCACGCGCGCGCCGGGCAGGAGCAGCAGCTTGATCCCGGAGTCGAGGGCGATCGCCAAAGCGCCCTCGGAGGCGACGAGCGTATCGCCGCGGGCGATGGCCCGCCCGGGCTCGAGGCCGATCTCGGTGCCGAGCAGGACGGCGCCGGAGGAGGGCGCGGGCGCCGACGGCGCGGCGATCTCGGCCGTCGCGGAATCGCGGCTCGCCGTCGATGCCGGTACGGGCGAGCGCGTGTCTTCGGCAAGGCGACCCACGGTCGCGGTCACGACCACGGCGGCGCACGCGGCCGCGGCTGCGACCGCGCCCAGGAGGGCGGCGCGTCGCCGGGCCGTCCCGGTGCGGGGCTTCGTGACTGCGGCCGCGGCCACCGCGTCGTCCAGCCATCGGCGCCGGGCGATGTCGTCCTCGATGTAGCGCGGCAGCTCGACCGGCCCGTCGATGCGCATCGCGGCGACGGCGCGTCGCTCGAGCCCGCACTCCGCACACTCCGCGACGTGCCGCTCGATGATCTCGAACTCGTCCGCGGAGAGGATCCGCCCGCCGGTCTGTTCTTCAAAGAGCCTCGCGACCAACTCGCAGCCGCTCGCGCCACCCTCGTTCATTCGTCCCATGCCGACATCTCCTTGGCCTCGCGCAACACGGGGTCGCGGGCGATCTTCGAGCGCAGCTGCCGCCGCGCGACCGCCAGCCGGTCTCGAACGGTGTTGATCTTCGCCCCCGTGAGCACGGCGATCTCCTCGATGCTGTGCCCCAAAACGAGCCGCAACGTGACGACCTCGCGGCGTTCCGGCGTCAGCGTGCCGACGATTGCGGTCAGCCGATCCGCGAGCGACGACTGCGCGAGGCGCCGATCCGCCCCGACGGCCCGGCTCACCCCTTCCGGCGCCGGATCGAGCTCGACGATCTGGCCGCGCCAGCGGCGGTGCTTCAGGTGGCGCATCGTCGTGCGCACCGCGATCTTCTCGGCCCACGTCTCGAGCGAGCTCTCCCCGCGGAACGAGCCGACCGAGCGCAGGATCTCGATCATCGCCATCTGCACGTAGTCGTCCGCGTCCGAGTCCCCGCCCGCGAGGTAGCGCACCGTGAGCGCCACGCGATCGAGCAGCAGATCCGCGAGCCTGCGCTGCGCCGCCCGATCGCCGGACGCGGACGCGAACGCGATCTGCGCGCCTATGTCGCTCGAGCGGGGAAGCTGTTTCGTGGACTGATGCATTACCTGCTTCCGCTCCGTTTCCGCCTTCTCGAATCCGCAGTGGGTGCAAGGCCGGAAAGCGGATGTCCCATTCGCCGTTCGGTCAGAAGAGCCATACGGCGAACCCCAGTCGGACGACCGGTTGCGCCGGCCACGTGTCCACGAGCGTCTCCCGCGTTTCGCCGCGGCGCGCGGTGTAGCGCTTGGCGTTCGCGAGCAGGACGACCCCGATCTCGGCGAAGACCGAGATCCGTTCGGTCGCGGCGAAGGACGCCCTGCCGGACGGCGCGAGCGCAACGATGACGTCGTTCTTGTCCGCGGCTTCCTCGATGTCCGCGGCCGTGTCCGAGACGTCCGCCTCGGCGAAATCGAGCAGCACGGCGACGGCCGCGCCCACCGACAGGCGGCCCACGCGGAAGTCGACGCCGAGGCCGAGCGAGAGCTCGTGCGAGGTGATCCGCACGTCCGCGAGCTCGCCGTTCCCCTCGATAGGCGCGGACAACGTGTACGCCGCGCCGGCCGTGAGGAAGCGCGCGAACCGGAAGTCGACGCCCAGGTGGAGGCCGTGGTTGAAGATCGTGTCCGCAAAGCGCGATCGCACGGCGTAGGCGAGCCTCATGGCGAGCCGGTCCGGAGCCGCGCGGGGCGCCTTTTCGGGGGCGGAGGGGGCGGGGACAGGGGGCGGGGCCGCGGCGGACGGCGCGGGATTCTCTCGCTCGGGTACCGCGACGCCGATGGTGCCGCCTGCGAGCAGCGCGCGCACCGACCCTTCGACGACGATGGCGATGCTCTCCGCCCGGCTGCGCACGTCGGCGATCTCGAGCTTGCGGACCAGGAGGCGCGTCCCGCGGCCGTCGGTGAGGTGCAGCAGCGCGTCCCGATCCGAGGAGAGGTCGCACCAGAAAACGGCGACCGTGTCGGACGACGCGGCGATCGCCGCGGCCGCGTCGAGTTGCTCGCGGGACGACGCGGCGAGCCGGTCCACGGAGAGATCGAGGAACGCCACGGCGAGCTCCCCGAGCCGGCTCGCGACCACCTCGACGACCGCGCGCGCCTGGTCGGATTGATCCTGCGCGTAGAGGAAGAACACCGCGGGCCCGGCGGCGGGCGCGTCCTCCGCCGCCGCCGGAGCGGCCGCGGACAGGACTACCGCGAGCGCCGCGAGCCGGCCGAACGCCTGGAACCGCGCATCCATCCCTCGATCCCTACTGGATGGCGGGCAAACTGACAACGTTCCCGCGTCGAGAGTGGCAACGCGGAACCTGGAACGCACTCATGCGTATGTGGCCCAAGGGTGCGCCTCGGCGTGCTGGACGAATCAGAAATTGTACCGGAGCTCGAGGCCGATGTGGTGCATGAACGGAAGATGATCCTGGTCCTCCGGTTCGTCGCACTCCTCGTGGCCGTCCACGTCGTGGCAGGAGGTGGGCCAGAACACGAGCCCGGCCCGGTAGTACGGGCCGAAGCCGAGCCCCGGCGCCCGCGAGAAGAAGTAGAACGTCGCGCCGGTGCGCAGCTCGAAGTCGACGCCGAGCAGGGTGTCCTTCACGGTCTCGTCCGTGGCGTCGATCTCGCCGCGGAACCTCAGGAGCGCGAAGCCGATGCCGAACCCGCCGTACGCCTCGACCCACCCCGTGATGGGAACGTGGAACTCCGCGCCACCCACGGTGCGGAAAAGGAACCCGTGATCGTGATTCATGCCGCGGACCGACGCGGGGAGGAGCGCGGTGCCGACATCGACGAACACCACCGCGTTCGGGATGATCCGCCAGAAGAAGCCGAGCGTCGCATCGAGCGACCCCACGAGGTGGGAGTCCCACGCATGGTGATCGCGGCAGAAATCGTCCTCCCCGCAGACCACTCCGCCGAGGCCGGCGTAGAGGCCGGGCCCGACCCGCTGCTTCCAAGGCTCGCCCCCGTTGAGCTGCCAGTTCCCAGCCGACGCCGGCAAACAAACCAAGAGCGCGCCGATGATGGCCGACGCCGCAACGATTCGCCGCATGTCACCCTCCTTCACACGAGCGCGCAAGCCGCGCCTGAAACCGGCGCGGCACACCAAGCAGTATTCGTGCCACGGGCGCACGGGAGCTGTTTTGGGGCCGGTTGCGCTCTGGGCGGCGCCCGGAGGGCGGCGCTCTCCATCAGAATGAACGACCTCTCCGTTCATTTCGGCGCAAAGAATCGGTGCCTTCGTTCGAGATGAGCACGACTTGCTGCGAGGCGCTAGCTGTCCTCCGGATGTGCTATCAATAAGAGAGCACCCTCGAACGGAAGGAGCGATTCATGCGCGCGATGTCTATCCTTGCCGCCCTCGGTCTCTGCCTCGCCCCGGCGAGCTGCGGGGACGGCGGCGGCGGCTCGGGCGGCGACTCGGACTCCGACTCGGATTCGGACGGCGACTCGGACACGGACTCCGACAGCGACGCGGATCTCTGCGGCAACGGCGTCATCGATCCCGGCGAGCTGTGCGACGCGGAGGGCGAGCCGAACGACAGGTGCGGCGACGACTGCGCGGTGACGTGCCTCGGCGACGAGGTGCTCGATCCGGACACGGGGCACTGCTACGTGATCAACGGCCACGTCGACTACTGGACCACGGGCCGCTGGCAGTGCCAGGAGATGGGGGAGGGCTTCGACCTCGTGGCGCCGACCACGATCGAGGAGATCTCCTTCCTGCACGGCGCGCTCGAGCTCGCTGAGTCGTGGGCGTACTGGACCGCCGGCCACACGGTGCTCGGCGAGACGGCGTTCAAGTGGGTCACCGGCGAGGAGTGGGCGTACGGAACGTCCGGAGAGCCGTGGCAGGGCGCCGAGCCGGACGACGTGACCTACGATCCCTACACCGACTGGTGCGTCGCGATGCGCACCGACGTGGACGGCGCCGAGCCGTGGCTCGTGCTCGAGGACTTCACCTGCGGCGGCGCGGACACCATCTGCGAGTGGACGCCGCCCGGCACGGTCCCGACACCCGAGCAGGCGTTCCTCGCGGGGATGTCCGGGAGGTGGCACGCGAGCATCGGCGCGAGCTACACGGCCGGCTGCATCTGCCTCAACCTGGACTCGGGGGGCGGCGTCGAGCTGCCGTCCGGGATTGCGTTCTCCGACACCGGGCTCGACATCGACGCGGGCGACATCGTGGAGCTCGATCCCGAGACGGGCTGGGTCGACATCCTCGTGAAGGTCGACACGACGACCGACGAGTTCCATTGGCACATCCAGGGCACGGTCGACGCGGCGTTCGAGTCGTTCACCGGCAACTGGGTCGGGGTCGAGGATGCGTTCTGGGACGACGCGTTGACCATGGATCGCAGCGAGCAGACGTGCCAGGAGCTCTCCGGGACGAGCGGCGCGCCCTGCTGAGCGCCTTCGGCTCGATCGTGTCTAGGGCTTGGCGCTCGAGTAGCAGCGGCGGCGCAGATCCGAGCTCGAGATGAGGCCGCACTCGCCCGGGCTCTTGCCCACGAGCGCGTAGCAGTAGTGGCGCAGATCGCCGTCGCCTATCAGACCGCACTCGCCGGTGCTCTTCTGGCTCTTCGCGTAGCAGAAGTGGCGGCGGTCCGAGCTCGAGATGAGGCCGCACTCGCCGCTCGAGCCGCCCGTCTCGGCGTAGCACTGGTGGCGCACGTCGCTGTCCGAGATCAGGCCGCACTCGCCCGAGCTCCTCCCGACGACCGCGTAACAGTAGTGGCGCTTGTCGCCGTTCGAGATGAGGCCGCACTCGCCTGTCGACGAGCTCGAGAGGGCGTAGCACAGGTGGCGCTCGTCCGGGTCCGAGATGAGGCCGCACTCGGACGCCGCGGCGATCCGCGCGAACGCGATCGCGGCGAGGAGGGCGATGGTGGCGAGGGCCACGAGCGCCCCGCGGTGGTGGTTCTTCATGGGGAGTCTCCTATCGTATGGCATGAGCATAGGACTCTCGTTGCCCGCCCGGAATTTAATCCATGCGCGCCGATCGCTCCAGCCGCGTGACGGCCGGGGCGAGTCGGCATATCCTCGGACGATGACGTCCAGTCCCGCCGCATGGCTCGCGATCCTCCTCGGCGCCATCGCCTGCTCGGGCGACGGCGGTGCGCTCTCGGCGGCGGCGGCGGAGCGGGAGATCGACGCGCTCCACGGGCTCTACGATGCGCAGCAGTTCGGGACGATCTACAGGGACGGCACCGCCGGGATGCGGCTGCTCTCCACCTTGGATCAGGCCGTCGCGTTCTACCAGAAGAACTACGAACGGCTCGGGCGCGTGCAGGGGTCGAAGACCGCGTCGTGGAGCCAGGGCGCCACGAACGGCATGGATTCGATCACCGTCGTCCGGAAGACGCGGTTCGAGCGCGGGAGCGCGACGGAGTCGTTCACCTTCGTCGAGAAGGGCGGGAAGATCGTCCTCGCGGGGTACGATCTCGAGTAGCGGCCGGCGCGGCCCGGGGCCTACTCCACGCCGGGGTTGATCGCGGCGAGCCCCATGCCGCCGACGTACGCGTAGGAATCGTACGAGTCCCAGCCCACGACGATCACGCCGAGGCCGTCGACGCCGTTCTCGCTCTCGAGCGTGTGCACGCCGTCCATGCCCGTCCCCACGTGCCGTGCGACCTCGTAGCCCGACTCCGCGATCTCGTGGAACTCTGAGTCCGGCACTTCGACGCCGTCGAGCAGCACCGCGCTCCCGGCGACGCGCGTGATCACGAGCCCGTCGTTCACCCACGTCGTGGGGATGAGCACGACGTACCGCGTGAGGAACTGCTGCACCGGGCTCAGGAGCGCCATCGCCGGATCGCCGATGCTCCCGGCGTAGGAGTTCTCGGAGCCGGTCATGTACTGCATCACGGAGATCGGCTTGTTCGCCTCGATGACGAAGTCGCCCGGCTCCGAGGACGGGCCCGCGGTGTAGAATTGGAGCATCTCGCCCTGGTCCAGGTAGGACGGGGAGGACGGGAGGCCGGTGACGCCCGGGTTCGCGGCGAGGTTCACCTCGGTGGCGTCCTCGCTCGCGTAGATCTGCCAGAGGACAACCTCCGCGGTGCTGCCCGTGCTGCGGACCGGCATGCGCGACGCGATGAACGTGTCGCCCCAGAACCGGATCCCGGTGAGCTGCTCCTCGAGGTGGTCGCACGCGTAGACCTGGAACGGGATGAACGCGCACTCTTGCCCGGAGAACACGGCGATCGGGTGATCCGCGTTGCTCGTGATCCGGCTGCCGGTCATCGTGGCGTACGGCGCGTTCGTCTCCACCTCGAGCACGTCGCCCTCGTCGAGCGAGGCGGTGAAGGTCGTGGCCGTGCCGGGGACGACGCCGCCCGCCAGCGGCGCCGAGGAGGGGGTCACCGTGAGCTCCGTGCCGTCTGCCGTCGCGACGACGACGAAGTAGGCGCGCATGTCGCCGTCGCATGTCGACGAGCAGCTCTGCTGCCACCCGACCACGTCGTACGTCTCGCTGAGCGACGTGACCGGGACGAGCATCGACGCATCCGAGAGGTACGACGAGGCGCCGTTGACCGGGTTGAACTGGTACGCGATGATCGGGATGTCCGAGACGACCTTGTAGGTGCCCTTGGCCATCACGCCCGACGTGTTCATGTGGAAGTCGGGAAGGTTGAAGGTGTTGAGGCTCATCGCGGGCACGACCGCGCTCGTGTAGAGATCCCACGCGAGCGTCGACGTGTTGCCCTTGTAGACGGTGACGGTGGCCGGCTCTGTCTCGTTGACGTTGGAGACCGCCACCGCGTACTGCGAGGTCTCCACCGAGTCGTGCGAGTCGAGATCGACGGCGTAGAACAGGCAGCCGACCGTCGTCGTCGCCAGGGCGGCCTCCTCGCACGTCTCCGGGATGCCCATGGGCGGCGTGTCGGTGTCCGGCGGCTCGTCCTCCACGCCGTCGCAATCGTCGTCCGTGAAGTTGTCCAGGATCTCCTCGGCGCCGGGGTGGATGGTCTCGTCGTCGTCGTCGCAGTCGAACGGCAGGCACCAGCCGTCGTCGTCCTCGTCGGTGCACTCCGGGGACGTGTCGGTGTCGGTGTCCGCATCGGTGTCGGCATCGGTGTCCGCGTCCGTGTCGGCGTCGGTGTCGGCATCCGAGTCCGAATCCGAATCGGCGTCCGTGTCGCTGTCGATGTCCGTGTCGGAATCGGAATCCGTGTCGCTGTCGGTGTCGGCGTCGTTCGCGCCGAACCCGCTCGACTTCTCGCACGAGGGGCTGCCGAGGAGGAGCAGAGCCGCGACGCCTAGCGACGCGACGGACCATCCGCAGTGTATTCTCGAAAGCATCTCGACACCTCCCCGTGCGCGGCGCGTCTGCCGCAGCGGACCCGCCGGCTCACAAAAGTTGTGCGGCTCACACCCGTCCAGTGTAATGAAGGCGACCGGGATCTGCAAACGTGCCGGTTTCGGGCGGAGGATGAGGATGGTCGCGCGTTCGACGACGTTGTGGATCGGCTGCGGCCTCGCGATCGCGGCCGTGATCCCTTTCGCCGCCCCGTTCGATCTCGAGGTTTCGAGCGCCGTGGCCAGGCTCGACGATGGGTTCGCCGCGCTCGTCCAGGACCACGGCACGCACCCGGCGCTCGTGCTCTACGTCGCCGCGATCGTCTGCCTGGGCGTGCCTTCCCTGCGTCGCCGTTCGTCGCTCGCCGCGCGCGCCGCGTCGGCGGTGCTCGTGCAGGCGCTCGCCCACACCATGTTCGCGGTGAACGCGATCAAGTTTCTCTGGGGGCGGGAGCGCTTCGCCTCGGTCGTCGCGGGAGACGCCTCCTTCTCTCCTGTCTGGACGCTCGATCCCGGGGGCGGCGGGATGTCGTTCCCGTCCGGCCACGTGGCGACCGCGCTCGTGCTCCTGCCCGCGGCGCTCCTCCTTCTGCGCGAAGGGAGACGAGGCGGAGGCGCCGTCGTCGTCGTCGGCTCGGCGCTGTACGCCGCCGCGATCGCCTGGGGACGGCTCCGGCTCGGCGCGCACTACCTCACGGACGTCCTGTTCTCCGCCGGGACGGCGGTCCTGTTCGCGCCGCTCTCCGTCGCCCTCGGCGACCGTTACCTCGCGCTGTTCGAACGCGCCGCAGGGGGCTCTCGCGAGTAGCAACTCGGTAGACAACCAATTCGGCAAGTGCAACTCTTCATGTGGAAAGCAAAAATAGAATTCGCATAGGAATACGAAGGCGAACCTGAGCAACGGAGTTGACGATGGATCGCGCGACCCTGGCGGTGATCAACCGGCGCTACGAGCTGCTCGAGCGTCTCGGCGAGGGTTCGCAGGGCGCGGTGTTCGCTGCGCGGGATCGGCTCTTCCCCCGGCGCGAGCTCGCCCTCAAGGTCGTGACGGCACGGGTGAGCGAGGCGTTGATGCGGTTCGAGTTCGCGGAGCTCGCGAAGCTCGAGCACCCGCACCTCGCGCGCGTGTACGACCTCGGCCGCGTCGAGGAGGCGGAGGGGGCGGTCGCGCCTGCGGTGGGAGCCCTGTTCTTCACCCAGGAGCGCGTCCCCGGAGTCCGCGCCGACGAGTGGTGCGCGGCGCTCCCGGAGAACGAGCGGTGCGAGGCCGCGGCGAGGATAGGCGTCGCGGTGGCCCGGGCGCTCGCGGCGCTGCACCGCAAGCGGCTCATGCACCGGGACGTCAAGCCGTCGAACATCCTCGTGAGCGGCGCCCCCGGGGCGCCTGCGGTCAAGCTGATCGACCTCGGGCTCGCGGGGCGCGCCGGCGCGGCGGACGGGTTGCGCGCGGGGACGCTCGGATACATCGCGCCGGAGGCCGCGGCCGGGTTCGCGGAGGAGCGCTCGGACCTCTTCAGCCTCGGCGCCGCTCTCGCGACCATCGCGACCGGGCGCCCGCCCCACGCGGCCGTGGAGCCTCTCGCCGGGACGGCCACCGCCGAGCGTGCCGCCTTCTGGGACGTCGTGCGGCGGCTCGCCGCCAGGCGACCGGCCGATCGCTTCGACTCGGCGCGCGAGGTCGTGCTCGCGTTGGGGCGCGCGTTCGGCGCCGATCTGCTCGGCGGCGATCGCGGCGGGGAGGCGCTCGACGCGGCGAGCGAGATCGAGGACCCGGCGGCCGGCAGGTCGAGTTGGCGCTCGGCGGAGCTCGTGGGCAGGGACGAGGAGCTCGCTGCGTTCACGACGGCGGTCCGCGACGCGCTCGCACCGGGCGCGCGCAGGCCGAGGTTCGTGTTCGTCACCGGTCCCGCGGGCGTCGGGAAGACCCGGCTGACCCGGGCGGCGCTCGTCGCGTGGCAGCTCGACTCCTCCGCCCGCCTCGCGGCGCCGCCGCTCGTCCTTGTCGGGACCGCCGCAGAGCTCGTCGCTGCCGTGCGCGGGGAGGCCGGCGCGGACGAGACGCTCGAGACGGCGCGCCTCTTCGGGAGGCTGCGCGGCCCGACGGTCTGCGTCGTCGACGACGGCGACAGCCGGCTCGCGGGGGAGCTCGTGCAGAGTCTCGCCGCCGCCGGAGAGCCGGCGCCTGGCGAGGGCGCGCCTTTGTGCCTGGTCGTGACCATGCGCGATGCGGAGCTCGCACGGCTCGCCGCCGAGACGACGGGCGCCGTCCTCCTGGAGCTGGGCCCCTTGTCCGAAGCCGCGGAGGCCGCGCTCATCGAGGACGCGCTGCGCGAGGTGCCGAGCGTGCGGCTCAGGCAGGCGATCCGGGAGCGGACCTCCGGCATCCCGCTCCTCACCGAGATGGCGCTCTCCTCATTGGCGGGGTTGCCGCGTGCGGCCGCGGACGCCGCGCGGCTCTCTCGGGCGCTCGCGCTCCCGGCCGAGGCGATGGGGCTCGTGGTCGGCGCGCTCGCGTCGGCGCTCTCTCCCGACGCCCGGAGCGCGGTCGAGGCGATGGCGGCGCTCGGTGAGCCCGCGCCCGCGGAGGTCGTCGCCGAGGTGGGTGATCTGCGCGATCGAGCGGCGGTCGACGAGGCGGCGTACGCGCTCGAGCAGCGGGGGCTCTCGGCGCGAGGCGCAGGCGATCGCGCGGGGATGCGGAGATCCGTCGCCGACGCCGTGCTCGACGGGCTCGCCGCGGAGCGTCGGCGCGAGCTGTGCCGGAGGGCCTTCGACGCGCTGTCGCGACCGCCGGCCGCCTCGCCGGCGGTGCTCGCCCGGTGCGCCGCCCGCGCCGAGATCGCCGCCGAGGCCGCTCGCTGGGCGCGCCGCGCCGCGGAGGTCGCCGAGGCCGAAGGCGCTCTCGTCGACGCCGCGCGGTCGACGGCGATCGAGCTCGACTTCGCCGGGGCCGGCGAGAGGGACGATACGGCGCTCCGCCTCGCCGCGCTCTGCCGGCAGACCGGCGCGTACGATCGCGCCGCGGCGTTGGCCGAGCCGTTGGCACATGGGGAGGGCCCGCTCCCGGGGCGCGCCCGTGTCGAGCTCGCGGCCGTCCGGCGCCTTCTGGGCAGACCCGACGACGCGCTCGAGGCCCTCGACGGCCTCGACCGCGACGCGCCGCCCGATGTCGCGCTCGAGGCGAGGGTGATCCGGGCGCGGATCGCGCTCGACAAGGGTGAGGTCGCGGCCGCGAGCCGTGCGCTCGAGGGGATTGCCGGAGACGCGGATCCCCGCATGATCCGCTCCGGCGCGCTCGCCGCGAAAGGGCTCGTCGCCTGGCACGGCGGGGACGCAGTCACCGCCCGCAGGCTCTGGACGCAGGGACGCGACGCCGCGCGCGTGATGGGTGCCACGGCCCACGAGGCGCGATTCTGCGGGCTGCTCGGCATGGCGGCGCACGTCGAGCGGGGATTCGCCGAGGCCGCCGGGTGCTACGGGGCCGCGCTCGCGCTCGCGGATCGCGCCGGGGACGCGCACGGTGCGGCGACTTACGCCGTGAACCTCGCGGCGATCGCCACCGAGACTGGCGACGTCGCCGAGGCGCTCGTGCGCTATCGCGACGGCATGGCGCGCCTGCTCCGGACCGGTCGTCGCGCCGAGGTGATCACCGCGAGGGCGAACTACGCGCAGCTCCTGCTCCGGCTGGGCGACGTCGCCGGAGCCGATCGCGCCTCGCGGCGGGTCGAAGAGGACGCCGCGGCCGCGGGGCTCCCGCCCATGTCGGTCGGGGTCGCCCTGTGCGTGCGCGGCGACGTGCTGCTCGCGCTCGGCGATCCGAGAGCGGCCCGCGAGCGCCTCCTGGCCGCCGAGAGGCTGCTCGAGGCCGCGGGAGGCCCAGCGCTCGACGCCTGCAGGCGTCACCTCGTCGAGGCGGCGGTCGCCGAGGGCGATTCGTCGTCGGCGGGCGCGCTGCTTCTCGGGCTCGGGCCCCCGTCCGCCGGGCCTGCGGCCGAGGAACGGCTCGCGCGCCTTCACCTCGGGCTCGCGGTCGCGGTGCTGCGCGCCCAGGGGGTCGGCCCGGCGCTCGACGCGCTCGTCGACGCGCTGGAAGGCGCCGGCCCTTTGCCGCTCGACGCGGGCGCGATGCGCGTGCTCGTCACCGCGGCGACCGCGGCGCGGGAGCTCGGCCGGCAGGAGCTCGCCCGCGATTTTGCCGCTCGCGGGGACGATCTCGCCGCGCGCCTGCGGAGCGTGACGCCGTCGCTGCACCGGCCAGAGGCGTATCGCTGGCACGCCGAGCTGCGCGCCCTCGGCAGCCCGGGGCGCGACCTCCCGGACGCGGGCGATCCGTCCGGCTGGGAGCGGCTCGTCAAGATCAACACCCGGTTGAACTCCGAGACGCGGATCGGCCCGCTCCTCGATCTCATCATGGACAACGCGCTCGAGGTGACGCGGGGGGAGCGCGGCTTCCTCCTGCTCCGCGATCCGTCGGGCGCGATCCGGATCCGCTCGGCCCGGAACATCGACCGCGAGCGGCTCGCGAAGGACGAGCAGGACTACTCCCGCGGCGTGGCCGAGCGCGTCCTCCGGGAAGGCGAGCCCATCGTCACGACCGACGCGCACTCCGACGCGCGTCTCCAGGAGTACCGCAGCGTGATCGCCCTCCACCTGCGCGTCATCGTCGCGGTGCCGCTGCAGGTCGCCGGCCGCGTCGACGGGGTCATCTACGTCGACAGCCGGGCGGGCGCCCAGCTCGACGAGGGCCGGCTCGCCGTGCTCACGGCGTTCGCGGATCAGGCGGCGATCGCGCTCACGAACGCGCGGCTGCGCGCCGACAACCTGCGCCGGCGGTCGCGGATCGAGAAGCTCAACCGGATGCTCGCCTCCCGCCTCGAGAAGCGAGAGGACGAGCTCGCCCGCGTGAAGCGCGATCTCGAGCGTCGGACCAAGGATCTCGAGGGCCGCAGCGCCTACTCGGGGATCGTCGGCACGGCGCCCAAGATGCGGGAGATGTTCCGCGTGCTCGATCGCATCGCGGGCTCCGACGTGCCGGTCGTGATCTCCGGGGAGTCGGGCACGGGCAAGGAGCTCGTCGCCAAGGCGATCCACTTCGCGGGCGCGCGCAAGCTCATGCCGTTCGTCGCCGAGAACTGCGCGGCGATCCCGCCGACGCTGCTCGAGTCGATCCTGTTCGGCCACGTGCGCGGGGCGTTCACCGGCGCGACCAAGGACGCGCCGGGGCTCTTCGTCGAGGCGGATCGGGGGACGCTGTTCCTCGACGAGATCGGCGAGCTGCCGCAGGAGCTTCAGGTCAAGCTGCTGCGGGCGCTCCAGGAGGGTGAGGTGCGGCCGGTCGGCGGGAGCCGGACGATCCGCGTCGACGTGCGAATCGTGGCCGCCACCAACCAGGATCTCGCGCAGCTCGTCCAGGAGAAGAGGTTTCGCGACGACTTGTACTACCGGCTGCACGTCATGGAGGTGCGGATGCCGCCCCTGCGGGAGCGGCGCGAGGACGTGCCGATCCTCGTCGAGCACTTCCTCTCGAAGCACGCGGGGGAGCGGCAGGTACGCGTCGACGCCGCGGCGCTCGAGGCGCTCGCCGCGTACGCCTGGCCGGGCAACGTGCGCCAGCTCGAGAACGAGATCTTGCGCGCCCTCGTGCTGTGCGATGACAGGCTGGGCGTGGAGCACCTCTCGGACGCCGTGTCCCAGGCGTCGCGGAGCGGCGCGCCCGAGCTCGCGGACCTCGACATGGAGCGGCAGCTCGGGCTCCTGCAGCGGCGGCTCGTGCGCGCGGCCCTGCATCGCTCGGGCGGCAACCGCACCAAGGCGGCGGAGCTGCTCGGCGTGTCGCGCTTCGGGCTGCAGAAGATGCTCGCGCGGATGGGGGAGTGAAAGGGTGGACGTCATGACAACTCGTTTGGTCTGGCCGTTCCTCGTGGTGTTGCCGCTCGCGCTCGCGTCCTGTGCGAAGCCGGTCGACGAAGGGCAGGGGACCGGTCCGCAGCCGTTCGTGCTGCCGCAGGCCCCGTTCCTTCCGCCGAAGGTCGACGCCCCGCGCGAGTGCGGGGACGAGGCCGTCAGGTCGCGCTTCGAGGCGTGCAAGGCCGCGGCCGGGAGGCACGAGCAGTCTGCGTGCGAGGCGGCCGGCGGCACGTGGGGGCGCATCGGCCTGCACGAGGGCTGCAACTGCCCGACCGGTCAGGGAGGCTGCCCGTGCAAGCGCTTGGGCGACTGCCTCGCGGAGTGCGTCTCCTACACGAACGGCCAGGGCTGTCCGAAGACCCCGGCCGCGGGCACGTGGCGCTGCACGGAGTACCACGATGTCGTTGGATGCCACTGCTTCCTGGACGACAACGGGGAGATGGACTCGATCTGCGTCGATTGAGCCCGCGCCGCGGACCTGTCATATACTGTCCTTCCCCATGCCACTACCGGGTGAGATGAGCGCGGAGCGAACGGCGGCCGAGACCGCGGCACGACACCACGCAGGCCTCTTCCGCTTCGCGCTCGCGTTGGCCGGCGGGGACCGGCAAGAGGCGGAGGAGATCGTGCAGAGCTGCTACCTGGAGGTGCTGGAAGGCCGCGTCGACCTCGAAGGCGCGAACGATCCGCGCGCCTTCCTGTTCGGGGTGGCCCGCCGGATCGCGGCCTCCCGCCGCCGCCGCCGCTCGGTCCTCGGCCGAATCCTCCGGCTCGACTTCGAGCGCCGGGAGACGACGCACCGCCCCGATCCGGAGCAGGAGTCGGCCGGCGCAGAGATGGCCGGCCGCGTGCGGGCGGCGATGGGGCGGCTCGAAGGCCGCCAGCTCGAGGTCGCGGCGCTCGTGTTCGGCGAGGGGCTCACCGTGGAGCAGGCCGCGGCCGCCATGGGCGTCGGGGTCGGCTCGGCGAGGACGCACTACCATCGGGCCAAGCTCAAGCTGGCCCGCCTGCTGGAGGACGAAGATGTCGACGCGGAATGACGAGGAGCTCGAGCGGCTCGTCCGCGAGGTGGCGGCGCGCGAGCCGGTGCCGGAGTTCGAGCAGATCTGGCGGCGCGCGAAGGCCCGGGTCGGCAAGGCCGGCTCCCGGGGCGGGGCGTGGCAGTGGGCGCTCGGACCCGCGCTCGTGGCCGTGTCGATCGCCGTCGTCGTCGTCGCCGCGAGGGGCTTGCCGGTAGCGGAAACGCCCGTCGCGCCGATCGCGGGCGGCGTCCAGGCAGACAACCCGATCGTCGCGGTCGCGGACGCCGGCGCCGGCGCCAGCACCGCGCGGACGGAGGAGCCGGACAAGGCGGAGTCGGCAACCGAGACGGACGGGCTGTACGTCGCGGGCACCGACTTCCTTCTGGAGATGGATCTTCCGACCTGGAACTAGGCCGGAGAAAGGGACGAACCGTTATGTCGAAGCACATCGTCATCGTGATCGCCGTCGGCGCGATGCTCGCCGCCACGCCGGCGCTCGCGCAGGGCAAGGGCAAGGGACAGGGTGCGCCCGGGAAGGCGAAGCAGGGATTGGCCGGGCCGAAGGTGGGTGGACCGCACATGGGCGGGCCGGGCATGGGACCCCACCGCGGGCGCGGCGGAGGGGAAGGGATGCGCGGCGAGCTCATGGAGAGCCTCCACCCGGTCGAGCTGATCCGCAGGAACGCGACCGAGATCAAGCTCACGGACGGGCAGATCGAGAAGCTGCGCAAGATCGTTTCCGACGTGCGCAACGAGATCGAGCAGCTCGAGTGGGATCTGGAGCGCGAGAATGGGAAGCTCGTGGCGCTCGTGAGGAAGAACGGGACGAAAGAGGAGATTTACGCGCAGCTCGACGTGATGTTCGGCTATGAAAACAAGATCAAGAAGAAGCACCTCGGGCTCCTCGTCGTCGTCCGCGACGTGCTGAACGCCAAGCAGCGCGGCCAGCTCGACAAGATCAAGGATGAGCTGAAGCAGGATCGCGCGCGGTGGCGGGACGCGCGCCCCGACCACGGCCCCGGCGGTCCCGGGATGATGCCTCCTCCTCCTCCTCCCGGTCCTCCCGGCCCGCGAATGGACTTCTGATCACGCTACCCTCAGCACCGCAACAGAGCAGAATCTCGTTCAGTTCGAAGAAGATGGCAGCTCATTTTGATTGATCTCGCCGCCGTGCAGGCAGCGGACGAGACGTAACCTGCCCAAGCTATTCCATTCATGACGGTGGCCTGGAAGATGCAACGCTTCGAGTGCCAGGCCGCTTCGTCATTCTCAAATGACAGGAGAAAAGCCGTATGAAGATACTCAAAGGCATTGCTCTGCTCTTCCTGCTCTTACTGGCACCCGCGTGCGGAGAGAACCTGGTGAGCGAGCCTCTCATCGCCGGTGCGGACGAGCCGCCGGGACCGAACTGCCTGAACGGAGGTATCGAGTACACTACCCCAGACGGGATCGACTACGTCTGTGACGGCGATACCGGACTGACCGGGCCCGCCGGCGCGACGGGACCGCAGGGCTCGACCGGGCCCACCGGAGAATCCGGCGCTGCGGGTTCGGACGGGCAGTCCGTGGTCGGTGCTTCCGAAGCCCCGGGCGCCAACTGCACCTACGGCGGCGTCGCGTACATCTCCGTGACCGGAACCGACTACGTCTGCAACGGCGCTCCGGGATCGACGGGCGCTGCCGGCGCGACCGGACCGCAGGGCCCGACAGGGGCCACAGGGTCACAGGGCGCGACGGGCGACACCGGTTCGCAGGGCCCGAAGGGCGACACCGGGGACACGGGTGAAACGGGTCCGGCCGGAGAAGCGGGCGACGCAGGCCCGGCGGGCTCGGATGGTCTGGATGGTCTAGATGGTCTGGACGGTCTGGACGGCGAATCCGTCGTCGGCGCCAGCGAAGCTCCAGGTGACAACTGCACCTACGGCGGCGTCGCGTACACCTCCGCATCTGGAATCGACTATGTTTGTAATGGCGCTGATGGCTTGCCGGGTGTTGATGGCTTGCCGGGTGAGGATGGCGTCGATGGAACGGCCGGCGCGACGGGACCGCAGGGCCCGATAGGAGAAACCGGGCTGCAGGGCGCGCCGGGTCTGGACGGAGCAACCGGCGCAACAGGACCGGCCGGAGCAACAGGCGCCGCGGGTCTGGACGGAGCAATCGGCGCAACAGGACCGGCCGGAGCAACAGGCGCCGCGGGTCTCGACGGAGCAGTCGGTGCGACAGGTCCAGCCGGAGCAACAGGCGCCGCGGGTCTGGACGGAGCAATCGGCGCAACAGGACCGGCCGGTCTGAACGGTCTGGACGGTCTGGACGGTCTGAACGGTCTGGATGGTTTGGATGGCGAATCCGTCGTCGGCGCCAGCGAAGCTCCAGGTGACAACTGCACCTACGGCGGCGTCGCGTACACCTCGGCGACCGGAATCG
>JALNZK010000099.1:0-19057 GCA_023229365.1 Pseudomonadota bacterium
CAATCGAGCCGAGATAGAATTTGTCCGACGTTCCCCTCCGCGCGCGCACCAGTGGGACGCGTCGGAACGAGAATGATTCGGGGGCTCAGGGCGTAGATCTCATCGGCGAGCACGGGCTTGCGAACCGAAGGGGGGTAAGATGAATCGACACAGAACGACCCGCTCAACTGCGGGGCTTGCGGCAACGTCTGTCCGTGGGGGACGCTGTGCGCGAACGGTCTCTGCGCAGAGTGGTACGAGGTGCTCGACGTCTGCCTCGGGGACAGCGTGAACTGTGGGGGCGACGAGATCGACTGTACGAACATCCTGGACGACGCGGACAACTGCGGCGGGTGCGGCATCCCCTGCCCGGATAACGGGTGGTGCCAGGACGGCGTCTGTGTGGTGGAGACACAAGAGGTCCACTATGACGACTGATCTTGGGGGGCTCACTACGCGGACGATCGCACTCCTCGCGTCGGGGTGGATCGCGGCGGCGTGTGCGTGCGACGGAGGAGGCTCCGCAGACGACAGCGGACCGGACGCCGACGGCGGCACCGACACCGATACGGATTCCGACACGGACTCCGACACGGACTCCGATTCGGATACGGATACCGAGTGGGAGTTCGGTGATCCGGTGCCGTGCGAGAGCGAGCCGCTGCCGGGCGAGCTGTGCGTGCCGGGCGGCAACTACCTGATGGGATGCGTGCCCGGCGACACCGAGTGCGAGGAGAACGAGCTACCCCTGGTCATGGTGACCCACAGCCCGTTCTTGATGGACGAGAAGGAGGCGACCATCGAGGACGTGATCCCGTGGTTGAACGCGATCAAGGATGACCCGGACGTCATCCAGTGGCCTACCGGCCTCACGATGATGATTGGAACGGAGGAAGTACGTTTGTGGGGGCAGCTTTGGGCGTGGGGACTCGTCGACGACGGTGAGTACGTTTCGCCGGTCATTCAGAACGGCGACGGGGACTACGTGTTCGATGAGTCTGCGGAGGTCGACTGCCCCTCACAGGGCGGGGTCCAGACCGCGGCAGGCGGGTTCTCGTGGCTTGGGGCGAAGATATTCTGCGAGCACAAGGGGATGAGGCTACCGACCGAGGCGCAGTGGGAGGCCGCCGCACGGGGGCAGACGTTCAACGAGTTCCCATGCGGGTCGGATCTGCCGGAGTGCTGGTACGGGGTCTACGACTGCTGCACCGAAGGGAGCGATTGCTACGCGACATACGGAGAGCTTTGCCACTGCTGCGCGCCGTTCGAGTCGAGCGTCACCGACTCCTGCATCAGCCCCCTCGGTTTCCTGAATATGTACGGCAACGCCTCCGAGTGGACGGCGGATTACATCAGCGTGGATCACTCCGATTGTATCGGTGGTTGCGTCGACCCACAGCCTGCAGAGGAACCACCGTACGAAGGCGCAGGGCATGTGTACAAAGGGGGAGATATGCGTGGACCTTCACAATCCTGGCTACGGATCTCGATTCGCTGGGACAGCGGCGAAAGCCTAGGAAACGAGTGGACCGGCGTCCGCTGCGTACGTCCGGATGAGCCGGTCTCCCCTCCCGATGCCGGTACCGACAGCGGTGCAGCAGACGGCGGGTTGTAACAACGAATCGCCGAGACCATCTTACGCCCCGACCCCGATCCCCATCCCCTTGAGCGCCTTGACCGCGCAGGCGTCGCCGGACACGATCCTGTCGAAGATCCTCGGGCACGTGGACACGTCGCTGGTCCACCGGGTCTACATTCACTTCTGCGATTTCGATCTCGTCGACGCAGCCGCCAAGATCGATCTGCGTTTAGCGACCAAGGCGACCCAAAAGACGTTGCCAAGGGTAGTTTCGAGGAGAAATGGGTCGAAGCATGAAAACGCTATCAGCCAGTAACGGCGCGGCTTTTATCGCGATCTGTTGTCGTGAGAGATTTTCAGAATGCAATCGACTATAAGTGCGGGGATGGACGAGCGCGAGGACGACACCCGAGATCTGGCGCTGGCTCTCGCCGAGCGGATCCGCTGGGAGGCGGAGCTCGGCGGGATGGGGTACCGCAGGCGATCCCCGTCACCCCGCGCGGAGGGGGCGGCCGAGCGGATCGCCGATCCCGCGGCGGCGCTCGAGCTTTTGCGCGCGGAGATCGGCGACTGCACGCGGTGCAAGCTGCACGAGCAGCGCACGAAGATCGTGTTCGGCGAGGGCGACCCGGGGGCGCGGCTCGTCTTCGTCGGCGAGGGGCCGGGTCGCGACGAGGATCTCAGCGGCCGCCCGTTCGTCGGCGCGGCAGGGCAGCTTCTCACGAAGATCATCGCCGCCATCGGGCTCGACCGGAAGGACGTCTTCATCTGCAACATCGTCAAGTGCCGGCCACCCGGGAACCGGGATCCCGAGCCCGACGAGGTGGCGACGTGCGGCCCGTTCGTGAGGAGGCAGCTCGAGATCATCTCGCCGCGCGTCATCGTCGCGCTCGGCAAGCCGTCGGCGCACTTCCTGCTCGGCACGACGGAGCCGATCTCGGCGCTGCGCGGCAGGTTCCGCGATCTCGACGGCGCGCGCGTGATGCCGACGTTCCATCCGGCGTACCTCCTGCGCAACCAGTCCGCGAAGCGTCCCTTGTGGGAGGACATGAAGCTGGTCCGCGCCGAGCTCGGGCTCGCAGGGGGGCCCCCGCGATGAGCGGCCGCGAGAAGGATCGCCCGCCCGACGACCCGGATCCGCCCGACTTGGAGCTGGAAGAGCTGCCGCCGCTCGACGACGGCGATGTCGTGCCGCCGTCCCTCGACGACCTCGGCGATCTCGTCGGCACGAGCGACGGCGACGACGACGACGACGGTGGGATGGGAGCCTGCGACGCGTCTCTGGAGGCGTTTGACGGGGAGCTGGACGCGTTCGAGGACCCGGCGGCGCCCGACGAGGCCGAGGGAGCGGGCGAACTCGCGTCGGGTGAGGCGTTCGACGAGGAGGACGAGGGGTGGGCGGAAGGCGGCGAGGTGGCCGCGCCGCTCGACGATGCGTGGTTCGACGACGATCTCGACGCAGAGGCGATCGACGACGACGGCGGCGCGGAGGGGCCGATCGAGGATCCGGACGGCGCGCTCGGGGAGGACGAAGAGGGGGACGAGGCCCAGTACCTCGGCCCCGTTCGAGGGCGCGTCTCGAGCGTCGCGTTCGTGGACGGCGCGCTGCTCGCCGCGGGCGACGGGCTGTACCGTGTCGGCGCGGACGGTCTCCTGCACAGGTTCGATGCCGAAGTCGAGATCGATGCCGTGTCGGTGTGCACCGCGGGTGCGGCGGTCTTCCTCGGCACGGAGCGGCGCGGCCTCCTGCGAACCGAGGGCTTCGGCGGCACGGTCGAGCCGGGCGGGACCTGGTTCGACGCCCGGTGCTCTTCCGAGCGCGCGCTGCCTGGGCCGCTTGCCCTCTTCGCCCTGCGCCTCGAGGAGGGGGTCGTGCTCGCGGCGCTCACGGCAAGGGGCGAGCTGCTCGCGAGCGACGACGGGGGCGGCACCTGGCGCGGGCCTTTGACACGGCGGCGCTGTCTCGCCGCGGCAGCGTGGGAGGCGGAGGCGTCGATCCTGGCGCTCGTCGAAGATGCGGACGGGCCGGTCCTGGTCGCGACGTGCGCTCGCGGGGGGACGCAGCGCGCGTGCGCCGGCCGACCTATCGACGCCGCCCGGAGGGCTTCGAAGATCTCGCTCGCGGCGGCGGGCAGCCTGATCGCGGTCGGCTCGGACCTGCCCGGAGCGCCGCTGCGCGTCTCCATGGATCGCGGCGAGAGCTTCTCGGACGCCGCGGCGGTGGCCGGGGTCACCGCGCTGGCGACAGACGCGCGCGAGCCGGGGTGGATCGCCGCGGCGACCTGGGATCCCGGCGCGGGCGTCGGCGCGATCCGCGTCAGCCGCGACGGGGGGAAGGCGTGGCGGACGGCGTTCACGACGGGTCGCGCCGAGGAGCGTGAGGAGCCCGTGTACCGGCCCGGGCGCGTGATCTTCCTCGAGGCGCTCGGGGACGACGTCAGGCTCCTCGTCGCCGCGACCGGCGAGGGCGTGTACTCGGCCCCGCTCCCGGCGGGCGCCGCCGAGCACTGACCGGCCCCAGAAAGTTGGCGGCGCTGCCGAACGCGAATAGAATGGCGGCGTGGACAAGCCGGAAGACAGCCGATCGGATATCTCGTCCGCGACCGTGCGCATCTGCCCCGCTTGCTGCACCGTCAACCCGTCCGGCCCGTCGTCCGCGTGCCCGCACGTCCAGCTCGTCCGGTTCGACGGTCTTCACGCCCCGCTCGAGGCGCTCCTCGCCGAGGTCGCCGCAGCGCGGCGGTCGTACAACGAGCTCAACGCGAAGCTCCGGGCCGCGGTGCTCGAGGCCGTGCGCGAAGGGGCCGCCGAGGTCGAAACTGCCCGGAAGCCGCGGACGGCGGAGGGCGAAGCGGCGCTGGAGGCCCAGGGCCGCGCCGGGCGCCTCCGCCTCGCGCACTCGGAGACCTCCGCCTCGAGCGCGGAGCGCCGCCCCGCAGCGCCGAAGCGCCGCAGGACCGGCGCGCCGCCCGTGGATCCGCGGCAGCTCACGCTCCTCGCGTTCTCCCCGCCCAAGGGTGACGCCTGAAATGATCGTCGTTACCGGCGGACGGATCGTCCGCGGCGCCTTTGTGCATGTCACTCGCTGCGCACGCAGACGCCCGTCGCGTTCATCTCCTTGAGCGTCGCGTCGACGAGCCCGGTCAGGAAGTTGGCCCGCCACATCTTGCTGTCGTTCAGCGCGGTGGAAGACCAGTGGACGGCCTCGGGCGACATGAGATCCAGCTCTTCCGTGCCCGGGTAGATGGCGTCGCAGGCCGTGCTCCCCGAGCAGGTGCTGCAGAAGCCCGTCATGTTCGTGCCGAAGTCGATCGCATCGCAGGTGCCGAGGAGCCCCATCAGCTCGTCCATGGTCGGCAGCCTCGTGCCGCTGGGGCATGCGGCCTCGGCCTCGGCGTAGTCGAACGAGACGGCCTCGCCCCCCTCCCATGCGCAGGCGTCGTCGACGAGGCACTGACCGGCGAGGCACTGCAGCCACGTGATCCCGGTCCCCTCGTCGAAATGCTCCGGGTTCTCGCAGTCGCTCTCGCCGCCGTCCTCTCCCGCGTCGGCGTCGGTGTCGGTGTCCGTGTCCGTGTCGGTTCCGCCATCGCCGTCTACGGGATCGGCGTCGCCGCAGGCCGCGAGCCAGATCGCGGCGATGAAGCAGGGCAAGAGCGTCGTCGCTGTGCGCATGCATCCCTCCTCGGGCGCTCCGATGCTCGGGCGCCCATTGCCGGCGAGCATAACACAGCAGGTCAGAAGCCTCCCCCCGGCCCCTCTCCGGCAGGCGGAGAGGGGAGGCGGACGCCGCCGCGCCGCCGTCGGTTTTACCGTTCCTTGATCATCGGGCTCGAGAGTCCCCGCGCGTTCGGGCCTGGCGCGGACCTTGCACCGGCGGGGGTGACGAAAGGGGCCCGGGGTGAGGCATGCGAAAACGCGAACTGCTCGCGCTGGCACGACAGATGCGAAGTGCGCCGACGCCGTCCGAGGGCGTGTTCTGGCAAGTCGTCCGAAACAGGAAGCTCTGCGGAACCAAGTTTCGCAGACAGCAGATCATCGGCCCTTTCATCGTGGATTTCTTCGCGCCGTCTCACCGTCTCGTTGTGGAGATCGATGACGGCATCCACTTCGGGCAGGAAGAGAGCGACGCCGAACGCGAACGGTTTCTGTACGACTGCGGTCTTCGCGTGCTGCGATTCTCCGCGGATTCCGTTGATCGCGATCTTTCGTCGATGGTCGCACGGGTCACCGAGGCGCTCCGTTCCATCTCCCCTCTCCGCTTGACGGAGAGGGGCCGGGGGTGAGGCTACGGCATGAGCTCGAACGGGTAGTTGACGACGACGCCCCCGCCGCCCTCCGGCGCGGGGAACTTCCACCTCCGGACCGCCGCGAGGATGCACGTCTCGATGATCGTGTCGTTGAAGGTGGACTCGGCGACCTCGGCCGCGGTCACGTTGCCCTTGGAATCGATGACGAACCTGATCACGACGCGGCCGCCGAGGGACGGATCGGATTGGAGCTGCTGCTCGTAGCAGAACCGCACCTCGTTGATGTGGCGACGGACGATCCGGCGGATGACCTCCTTCGACAGCGAGCCTGTGACCACGGCCGCGCCCGCGCGGATCTGGGGCGCCGCGGCGCGCACGCCGTAGCGGTTGCCGCCTCGGCCGTACCCCGCGCCCGAGCCGCTACCCGCGCCGTGGCCGATCGTCCCGAGGCTGCCGAGGCCGATCGATCCGTACCCCGTGCCGCCGCCGCCCTTGCCCGTGCCCGAGATCCCGAGCCCGCCGTGGCCGAAGCTGTCGCCGACCGCGAGGTCGGACACGCCGTCCGGCATCGGCAGCGGCTGCTTCACGGTCACCGTGCGCCCGTCCCCGCGCACGACCTTGTCCACGGCCACGAACGACGTGAACTCCGTGAGCAGGTGGTGCTCGATCCCGAGCGCCGTGATCTCCGCCTCGAGATCCGCGTCCTGCGAGGCCCTGTACCTGTCGCCGAGGAGGCGGATCCGCGCGCGCGCCCAGTACAGCCGAGCCGCGTCGCCAGCGGGGATCTTCCGCGCCTTCGCGAGGTCGATCACCCTCGACCACGGCCCCTCGGGCGTGATCCCCGTGATGGTGACCCTCCCCGCGAGCCGCCCCCTGATCTTGCCCGCGATCACGATCGGCCGCTCCGCGAAGAGGTCGGGCGCGCGCTCGGGCTCGAGGTCGTACGCGTCGACCCCATCGAACCGGGCCTCGATGCCGGCGAGCAGCGGCGACGAGACGTAGCGGGCGAACCGCTTGGAGGCCGCCGCGGCCTCCGCCGGCTTGGTGACGACGAACGGCTCCCCGTCCCCCGCCCGCGCGAGGCTCTCGATGAGCTCGCGGTTGACGCCCGCGCCGATGCCGAAGGCGAACAGGTTGGCGTCGCCCAGCCGCTTGCGCGTGAGCGTGAACACCTCGTCCTCGACGCCGACGTACCCGTCCGTCGCGACGACGACCGTGCGCGAGGTCGCCGGGAAGCGGGGCAGCGCGTAGGCCCGCTTCAGGGCGGGGAGGAGCTCGGTGCCGCCGCCGCCCTGCTGCTCGTCGATGAAGCGCAGGGCCCTCGCGACGTTGCCGGCCGTTGCCGGGAGCGAGCTCTCGGAGAGCACGTCGCTGCCGCCGGCGAACAGGAGGACGTTGAACGCGTCGTCGCGGTCGAGCCCCTTGAGGAGGCGCTTGAGGAGCGCCTTCGACGTGTCGAGCGGGAAGCCGCTCATCGAGCCCGAGACGTCGACGATGAAGACGTACTCCCGCCGCAGGACGTCCGCCGCCTCGGTGCGGGCGGGCGGCTCCAGCGCCAGCAGGAAGTAGCTCTCGTGATCGCCCAAAGAGAGGAGCAGCCCGGTCTCGATCGCGTCGCCTGCGAGGCGGTAGCGGAGGATGAAGTCCCGCCGCTTGCGCTCCTCGCCCGGTTCGAGCGCGATCTCGGCGTCGCCAGGATCCGGGTAGGTCACGGCGATCCTGTGGCTCGGGCTCGTCACCGACGCGAGCGGCACGCCGCCGTGGACGAACGCGCGGATCTCGAGCCCCGCGGGATCGGGCTGGCCGGCGTGCAGGTACGGCGTCTCGACGAACGCGTCCCGCGCCCCGGCCGAGCCGCGCGGCGTGTTCGAGTACCGCGGCCCGACCACGGTCGGGAACACGAGCTCGTAGGTCTTCTCCTCGGGCACGAGGATCTCCGTGTAGGAGAGCTCCACCTTGATCTCGTCGCCCGGCCGGATGTTGGCGAGGTTCATCTGCATCACGTTCGGGCGCTGCTGCTCGAGGAGCGACGCGGTCTTCCCCTCGTCGCGGGCCTCCTCGTACTCCTCGCGGGCCTTCGCGCGCTCGCGAACGTCGGCCTCGATAACGCGGTCGCCGACGGTCATGCGCATCGAGTGCACCGCCGCCCGCGTCGACATGGGGAAGACGTAGATCGCCTCGAGCGTCCGCTCGCCGTCGTTGCGGTAGACCTGCGTGACGTCGACCTCGGCGATCGCGGCGGCGACCTCGATGTCCACCTCGGTCCGCTCGAGCGGGAGCCTGTCGAGGTGCGGATCGTCGCTGAGCACGAAGAAGTACGGGGACAAAGTCTCGTCCTCCCTGCCGGTCGGGATGCTCGCGGCCGCGGCCGCGAGGTACGCGTCGCGCCGTTCGGATCTGTCGGCGCGCGCGGCGCCGCACAGAAGGAGCCCAACGAGGGTCGCAACGAGTGCGATGAGGAACACGGAAACGCGCCGCATGCGGGGACCTCCCTTTCTCTCCGGGCGCGATCCGAGACGGATCATCCGCGTCCGGGTTTGACGGCATCTGCGCGCGCTTCCAACGGGGCCCAACGGCGATAGACAGCGCAGAGCGGAAGAAGTTCCGAGGTGGGTCAGCTCCGGATCGGCCCGAGGTGCGTCACGTACCAGCGATCACCCCAGTTGATGAGCACCGTGATGTCGAAGCGGCGCGTGCGATCGCCCGACGCGGCGGTGACCCGGTTGCCGCGGCACGACCAGTAGGGCAGGGAGTTGCCCTCGGTCTCCTTCTCTTGCCACCTGCACCGGCCGAGCTCGAGCGACCGGAACCGCCAGGACGGATCCGCGAAGCGCTCGTGCTCCGCGAGGATGTCCTGCTCGTACCAGAGCACGAGCTTGCGGTGGTAGCGCCCGGGGGAGGCGATAGCCTTCACGAGATCGAACGCGTCCGCCGGGAAGAAGAAGCCCTTCGCGAGCGCGGGCTCGCGCGCCACGATGGCGGCGAGCAGCCTGCGGGCCCCCTCCTCGGCCGTCGCGGCCGCCGGCGGCGCGCCCTTGACGCAGTTCTCGATCGGGACGAGCGGGGTGGCCGGCGGCGCGGCCCCGTCGGCGAGCAAGACGAGCGGCGCGAAGAGCAGGACGAGCGGCGCGGCGACCCGGGCGGTGCGCACGCGGGACCTCAGCGCTCCTCGGCCTTGAGCTGCGGTTTGCGCGCGGCCGCGGTCTCGTCGAGCCGCCCGAGCCGCGTGCGGGTCGGCGCCTTGTGCATCGAATCGGGATCGGTCTTCGACATCTGCGCGATCTCGATCAGGGCGCGCGCGAACTCCTCGACCGACTCGCGCGTCTCGCTCTCGGTCGGCTCGCACATGAGCGCGCCCTTGACGACGAGCGGGAAGTAGATGGTCGGCGGATGGAAGCCGCGATCGATGAGCGCCTTCGCGACGTCGAGGGTGGAGACGCCGGTCTCCTTGAGCAGATCGCGATCGCACGCGACCACCTCGTGCATGCAGCGCCCGTTCCCGTAGGGCACGTGGTAGTGATCCTTGATGAGCTGCAGCAGGTAGTTGGCGTTCAGCACCGCCATCCGCGACGAGTCGGCGAGGCCCCGCGCGCCGAGCTCGCGGACGTACGCGTAGGCGCGGACCATGACGCCGAAGTTGCCGTAGAACGAGCGCACCCTCCCTATCGACTCCGGGAAGTCCTCGGACAGGACGAACGTCCCGTCCTCGCAGAGAACCGGGCGCGGCGTGGGCAGGTAGGGCGCGAGCGCCTTCGTGACGCCGATCGGGCCAGAGCCCGGGCCGCCGCCGCCGTGCGGCGTGGAGAACGTCTTGTGCAGGTTGAACTGCATCGCGTCGACGCCGAAGTCGCCGGGCCGCCCGGCGCCCATGATCGCGTTCAGGTTGGCGCCGTCTCCGAACACGAGGCCGCCCTTCCCGTGGACGATCTCCGCGATCTCCTTGATGTTGCGCTCGAACAGCCCGAGCGTGTTCGGGTTGGTGAGCATGAGCGCCGCGACGTCGCCGTCCATCTTCTCCGCGACCGAGCGCGGATCGAGGGTGCCGTCCTCCGAGGACGCGACCGGCTCGACCGCGTAGCCGTTGAGCGCGCTCGACGCCGGGTTCGTGCCGTGCGCCGTGTCCGGGATGAGCACCTTCTTGCGCGGGTCGCCGCGAAGGGTGAGCGCCTTGCGGATCACCATCATCGCCGCGAGCTCGCCGTGCGCGCCGGCGGACGGCTGCAGGGACACCGCGCCCATCCCCGAGATCTCCGCGAGCGCCGCCTCGAGCTCGTACACGAGCCGGATGGCGCCCTGCGCGAGCCGCGCGGGGGTGTACGGGTGGAGCCGGGCGAACCCGGGGAGGCGCGCGGCCCACTCGTTGATCTTCGGGTTGTACTTCATCGTGCACGACCCGAGCGGGTAGAACTGGTGATCGACGCTGAAGTTCCAGGTCGACAGCCGCGTGAAATGCCGCACGACCTCGGGCTCGCTCACCTCGGGGAGCGCCGCGGCCCGCTCGCGGACGAGCTCCTTCGGGTAGAGCTTCGCGGGATCGATCTCGGGCACGTCGAGCTTCGAGAGGCTCGCTCCGCTGCGCCCTTCGCTGCCGCGATCGAATATCAGCGGCTCGTTGAAACCCACCGTCTTCGTGCCCGGATGCCTCGTCATGCGCCACCTCGAAGGGTTCGGTTTGCGTTCGCCCGCAACGGTCTAGCACACCGAATTGTGCCCTTCAAGCGGGCGCGGGGCGCGCCGTCACTCGGCGGTCGGCGGGACGCAGGACGAATCGATCTCGAGGCGGAACACCCCGAACAGCGCCTCGTACGACACGGGGGAGGTGCAGCCGTCGTCGCCGGGCGGGCAGACCTCCATGGCGGGCCGCATGACGCGCGCCTCGACGAGGCCGTTCTCCATGAGCGAGATGACCACGGTGGCCGGGACGCCGTCCGACGCGATGACGTTCAGGAGGTAGTTGCGCACGCGGCCGCCCGGGAACTGGAACTGCGACAGGGAGTCGTGCGCGAGCTCCGGCATCTGCCCGATGGAGGCGGCGTCGAACCGGCCGTCGCTCGACCACATGACCCCCGCCGGACCCCGGCCGTCGGCCAGCGCCGCCGTGTCGAAGGTCATCGCAAGGCGCGTGTCCTCCTCGAAGCCGGTCCGCACGAACGACGCGTTCACCACCTGGCCGCGGTAGCACTCGCCCGGCTGCGTCGTGAAAGAGCCGACGTCCATGCAGGACGCGCAGAGGAGCGCAGCGGGGAGCAGGGCGCGTTTCATGCGTCGACTCTACCGCCGCCCGCGCGGCCGGGCAACAGCCGCGGTGAAGAGCGTCGGCGAAGAGCGTCTTGTCGCGATAGGCGCGCGGGGCTACAGTCCCGCCCATGACCGCGGCCAGAATCCTCGTCATCCACCGCGAGTCCGCGTACTCCGAGGTCGCCACGGACGGCGCGCTCGGGCGCGTCAAGGGGCTGCTCGACCGCCGGGATCCGCTGGTCGCGGATATCGTCCGCGCCCACGAGCGCCACGCGGCGTCGATGGAGCGAATCCGGCGCGAGATAGGCTCGCGCGACGTCGACGCGACCTGGCGCCACGACTGGAGCGACCTCGATCCCGCGGATTTCGATCTCGTGATCACGGTCGGGGGCGACGGCACGGTGCTGCGCGCGTCGCACTCCATCGGGGACACGCCGGTGCTCGCGATCAACTCGTCGCCGGAGACGTCCCGCGGCTACCTCACCGCCGGCGGCGCGGCGGCTCTCGGCGGGCTCCTCGACGCCTTCATCGGCGGCGCCCTCGAGGCGACGTCGCTCTACAGGATGGAGGTGCGGGTGAACGGGAGCGTGATCGACGCACGCGTGCTCAACGACGCGTTGTTCTCTCACCTCTGCCCGGCCTCAACGACGCGGTACGAGCTCCAAGTCGGCGACGCGCGGGAGGAGCAGCTCTCGTCGGGCGTTTGGGTGTGCACGGCGGCGGGCTCGACCGCGGTCGTGCGGGCGGCGGGCGGCAAGGAGATGCGCCCCGGCTCGCGGCGCCTGCAGTTCATCGTCCGGGAGCCGGGCCCTCTGTGCGGGCCGGGCGGCATGAGCCTGCCCGGGTTGGCGAGAGGGTTCGCCGGGAGCGACTGCCCGATCTCGATTCGATCCAAGACCTCGGCGGCGCGGCTGTACCTGGACGGCCCGCACCTCGTGCACCGAATCGATTTCGGCGACGTCGTCGAGTTCCACGGTGCGGCCTGTCCGCTGCGGCTCCTCGGCTACCGCGCACAAAAAAATCCTTGATCCGACGGCACTTCCAGGTAATATGCCGTCCCTGCTTTCCCCGGAGCGGTTTCCGGGAGATGTGGAAGGACGAACCCATGTACGCGGTGATCGCCACAGGCGGAAAACAGTACCGGATCAGCGAGGGCGGCTCGGTTCGCGTCGAGAAGCTCAAGGGCGCGGCCGGCGACAAGATCGTGTTCGACCAGGTGCTGATGGTCGGCGAGGGCGCGAGCGCGAAGATCGGCACCCCGGTGGTGAAGAAGGCCACGGTGGAGGCCGAGATCACGGAGCAGGCGCGGGCCCGCAAGATCATCGTCTTCAAAATGAAACACCGCAAGATGCTCCGTCGAGTTCACGGGCATCGGCAGCCCTACACGGAGCTGCGCATCACCAAGATCAACGCCTAGGAGCTCACCATGGCACACAAGAAGGGACAGGGCTCGTCGAGGAACGGTCGGGACACCGACGGGAAGCGGCTCGGCATCAAGAAGTTCGCCGGGCAGCACGTCATCCCGGGCAACATCATCGTGCGCCAGCGCGGCACGACGTTCCACGCAGGGCGCGGCGCCGGCCTCGGGCGCGACTACACCGTCTTCGCGATCGACGAAGGGGTCGTCGCGTTCGTGAAGCGCCAGAACCGCTGCTACATCGAGATCGTCTCCGCCGGCGCCTGATGCGGCGACGCGGCGATGTCCGTCACGCCTGAAATCTATTTGGACAACGCGGCGACGACGAGGCCCTGGCCTGCGGCGATCGCGTCCGTGGACGCGATGCTCGCCGACGGCTACGGCAACGCCTCGTCGTTGCACCGCAGGGGCGCGGCGGCGGCGCGCGCGGTCGGAAAGGCGGAAGGTGTCCTCGCGGCGCTCGTCGGCGGCGGCGCCTGGAAGGTGCTGTTCACCTCCGGGGGCACCGAGTCGGACGTGACGGCGGTGCTCGGGACCGTGCCCCGCGGCAAGCGCGACGCGCTCGTCACGACCACGGTGGAGCACGCGGCGATCGCGGAGGCGGGGAGGCGGCTCGGCGCGGCCGGGGCGCGGTGCGTGGAGATCGGCGCCGGCCCGAGCGGAGTCGTGGATCCGGCCGCGGTGGCGGAGGCGGTCGACGACCGGACGGCGCTCGTCTCCGTCACGCACGTCGCGAACGAGATGGGCACGGTCCAGCCGGTCGCCGAGATCGCCGCGCGCGTCAAGGCCAAGGCGCCGCGCTGCCGCGTTCACGTCGACGCGGTCCAAGCCGCCGCGCAGTGCGCGCGCCTCGAGTATCCGCTCGCGGTCGACATGGTGTCGCTCTCGGCCCACAAGATCCACGGCCCGCAGGGCGTCGGCGCGCTCCTGCTCCGGCCGGACGTGTCGATCCGCCCCCTGCTCGCGGGCGGCGATCAGCACGGCGGCCTGCGGCCCGGGACGCTCAACGCCCCGGGGATCGCGGGGTTCGCCGCGGCCGCCGGCGCGATCGCCTGTCGGCGGAGCGCTGCGGTCCCGGCAATGGCCGCCCTCGCAGATCGGTTGTCGCTCGGCCTGTGCGGCGCCGCGTCCGGGGTCCGGCCGCTCGGGGCGAAGGAGGCGCGCGCGCCGGGGATCGTCGTGATCGCCGTCGCCGCCGTTCGCCCCGAGGTGCTGCTCCACGCGCTGGAGACGCGCGGCGTGCTCGCGTCGTCGGGCGCGGCGTGCCACTCCCGCCGCAGGGAACCGCCGCGGTGCCTGCGCGACGCGGGGCTGCGGGCCGGTGAGGGGTCGATCCGTTTCAGCCTCAGCTACGATACGACCGCTGAAGAGGTGGAGGGCGCCGTGGCCGCGTTCGCCGCGGTGGTCGAGGCCGTGCGCGCTGGTCACGCGGGGGACGTCTGATGGAGCTCTCGAGCTACAGGGGACCCGCTGTCGTGCTGCGGATCGGCGAGCTGTTCCTCAAGCGCGGCAACCGGCGCTCGTTCGAGGACGCGCTCGAGCGGAACCTGCGCCGCGCCCTGGCGGGCCGCGACGACGTGCGCCTCGCCCGCGCGCACGGGCGGATGTTCGTGCTCGGCGCCGCGGACGAGGATCTGCTCGCGCGGCTGCGCTGGGTGTTCGGGTTGTCGTCCTTGTCGCCGGCGACCCTCTGCGACAAGCGGCTCGACGCGCTCACCGCGAGCGCCCTCGAGTTGTCGGCGGCCATCGCGGTGCGCCCGGGGGACAGGTTCCGGGTCGTCGCACGGCGGGCGGACAAGAGCTTCCCCGCCGACTCCTGCGAGATCGGCCGGGTCGTCGGCGCCGCGATCGCGGAGCGCACGGGTCTCGCGGTGGATCTCGAGGAGCCCGATGTCCGCGTCGGCGTCGAGGTGGGGCCGGAGTGGGCCTTCGTCTGGTCCGGGGAGCGCCCCGGCGGCGGCGGCCTGCCGGTCGGGATCTCGGGGCGCGCGGCGCTCCTGCTCTCGGGCGGCATCGACTCCCCGGTCGCCGGGCACCTCCTCCAGAAGCGCGGGCTCGAGCTCGCGTGCGTCTATTTCCACGCCCCTCCGTACACCGGCGACGGCGCGCGGGAGAAGGTGATCGACCTCGCGAGGGCGCTCGCGGCGCGGCAGGACGGGCTCCTGCTCTTCGTCGTGCCGTTCGCCCGGATCCAGGAGCGGTTCCGGGACGGCCCGGACCCCTCGTACCTCGTCCTCCTCTACCGGCGCGCCATGGTGCGCATCGCCGAGCGCATCGCCGCGGCGCAGAAGATCGGCGCCCTGGCCACGGGCGAGAGCCTCGGCCAAGTGGCGAGCCAGACGCTGACCAACCTCGGCGTGATCGAGGACGCGGCGACGATGCCGATCCTGCGGCCGCTCGTAGGGTTCGACAAGGCGGAGACCATCGAGATCGCGCGCCGGATCGGGACCTACGAGGTCTCCATCCGCGCCCACGAGGACTGCTGCACGCTGTTCGTGCCGCGCCACCCCCAGACGAAGGGCTCGATCGCGCGGGCGCGGCGCCTCGAGGAGGAGGCCGCGCTCGGGTCGGCGCTCGACGAGGCGGCGACCGCGGCGGAGCGGATTGTCCTGTGATCCGCACGCCCGGCGCGGCGAGCGCCGGGAGAGGGAGGTGCACGCGATGAGGAGGCTTCTCGGTTTCGGTGTGCTCTGCGCCGCCGCGCTCGTCGTCGCGGCGGGAGCGAGCTCTTGCCGGTGCTCCGAGGACAACGGCGAGGAGGCGCGCCTCAGGAAGACGGTCGACGTCGCGCCGGTGCACCTCTACGTCGGCGCGAAGAACGCGGTCGCGCGCGGGGCGAGCGACGCGGATCTCGAGGCGATCCGGCGGTTCGTCGTCGACTACGTCGCGGCCGACCGCAAGGGGGGCGCCGCACCGCCGCCGCGCCTGAGCCTCGGGCAGCTCGCGAGCGCGGCCAAGGCGCTCGTCAGGATGCGCGCGGACGGTGCCGCGATCGTGCGGTCCGACGACGAGACCGGCGCGGTCCCGCTCCTGCCGCAGATCCTGCCGGGCGATGCCTCGATCGCGGGAGTCACGACGAACGGTGAGCACGCGCTGTTCCTCGTCGTCCTCTTCGCGCTGAAGGTCTACCCGGAGAGCCCGGCGCCCGTGCCCGAGGAGATCCTGTTGTACGAGGCGTGGCGCACGAAGCCCGACGCCCTCGCGCTCCCGGGCGCGGCGGAGGTGACGCACGCGATCCGGGCGGTCGTGTTCGGCAGCAACGACTTCTGCGATCTCGCCGCGGCGGACGCCGAGCGCCTCGCGGAAGGGGCGTACGACTCCCGCGAGCTCGCGTCGGTGCTCGCCCTCCTTCCGGCGCGGCCCGGCGGCGAAGGCGCGCCCCCCGACGCGGCGACGGTCGGGAGGATCGCGTCGGTGCTCGAGGGGCTCGCGGAAGGCGCCGTCGCGATCTGCTACTCCAAGCGCCGCGACGGCGAGCGGACGGGCGCGGCGACCCGCCGCTTTGTCGACGCGATCCGCAGGACCGGGACGGACTCGGACGAGCTGGTCCTCCTGTCGGCTTTCGCGAGCTGCGCCGAGGGGGAAGGGGAGGCGGGCGCCGCGGAGCTTGCTCGATTCGCGCAACGACCGGGCGCGGCGGCGCGCGCGGCCGAGATCGCCGCGTTGACGGAGTACTGCCGTCGCATGGAAGGTGACCCCTCCGCCGTCTTCCGGAAGCTCAACCTCGCCTCTCTCGCGCTCCAGGTCGGCGCCTCGGAGATCCAGCGCACGGGGCTGCACGAGCGCGCCGAGGAGCTCTCCGTGTACCGCGCGATCCGCGCCGTAGAGCGCGCCGTGTCCACGCTGCTCGCCGCGAAGGATGTCGCGGGCGCCGTCCAGGGCCTCGGCGGCGCCGCGCGCGGGCTCCTCGATTGACCCGAGAGCGCTACTCGGGAACCGCCGATTCGTCGATGTGCACGGGGCCGATGACCTCGATGTCTCCCTGCGTGTGCTTCGTGGCGCCGTCGACGGGCTGTGTTTTCGGGTCCGGCTCCGCGAACAGGAGGAGGTAGGTCAGGTACCCCATGATGAGGAGCATGATCAGCACGAGCGAGAGCACCGCGATCCGGACGCCGACGAGGCTCAGCCCGCCGAAGGTGCGCCGTCTCCCGCGCAGCGCGATCGCGAGCGCCACCTGCTTCTCGAAGTGCTCCGGCGGCGCCATGACGCGGAGCCCGGAGACCTCCTCCATGGTCCTGCGGTACGAATCCCATTCCGCGGCGCACCCGGGGCACGCGGCGAGGTGCTCCTCCAGGGATCGACGATCGCCTTCGGAGAGCTCCCCGTCGTGATATCCCGTGAAACAGGCTCTTGCGCTTTCGTGATCCATGTTCACCTCAGGTACGGGGCCAGGCGCTCCTTGAGCGCCATGCGCGCTCGGTGCAGCCTGCTCTTGACCGTACCCGCCGGTAGCCCTGTGATTTCGGAGATGCTCTCGTAGGACATGTTCTGGACGTCCCGCAGCACCAGGATGACGCGTTGTTCTTCGTCGAGCGCCGTGATCGCGTCCTGTATCAGGCGCTCCATCTGCAGCCCTTCGGCCATCTCGTCGGGCCGCGAGACCTGGGACGACGTGCTCATCGTCCCCGATCGGACGACGTCGTGCTCGACGGTTTCGTCGAACGGCTGGCGATCGCGGTCGCGCCGCCGGCCGAGGTACTTCCGCCGGTTCATGCAGAGGTTGTAGGCGATGCGGTAGATCCATGTGGTGAGCGGAGACTCGCCTCGGAAGAGCTCGATCTTCCTGTAGACGGTGATGAAGACCTCTTGGGCGAGATCCTCGGCCTCCTCGCGTACGCCGGTCATGCGGTAGAGAAGGTTGAAGATCGGCGTCTTGAACTTGGCGATCAGCTGTTCGAAGGCGTGCTTGTCGCGCGCCTTGAGGGATTGCACGAAGAGGGTTTCGTCGCTCAGGCTCAAGGGTTCCTTCTTCGGATAGAAGCTAGCACGGAACGTCGGCAAAAAAAAAGTCGCCCCACGTCATGTTTCGACCGCCGGGAACTTTTAGTTCGGTGCGGTGTCGGATCCTGCGAAGACGCGGTCGGAGGTTCGAATCGGCCGAAGGAAACGCGGTTTTCGACGGGTTTCGAAGTGGGGTGGATGTCGTTGAAAGAAAATAGAAAATGTGGCCGTCAACTCAGAGAGCGGCGATTTTGAGGCGAGCGGTTTTTATGATCTTCACAATGGTACGAAAGTGTTGTTTTATAGTGCGGCTCCGCGGCATGGGCTGGACGCGCCACGGCGCTGCGAGGTTGACTCGGTCCCTTCAGGGTAGCACCGCGATTCGCGGTGAAAAAGCGCGGCGATTTCAGGCGCCGTGACAGGACAGGAAGAGATCATGAGCGCACTCTCCATTCAATTCAAGGTCTCGAAGGGCGGCACCGTGCTCCGCGAGGTGACCCTGAGCCAGGACGTCATCAAGATCGGGCGCATGGCGACGAGCCACCTCCAGGTCGACGACGAGCTCGTCTCGCGCATGCACGCCGTCATCGAGGTCGGCGGCCCGGGGCAGGTCTTCATCTTCGACCTCGGCAGCGCGACCGGGACGCTCGTGAACGGCAAGAAGGTGAACAAGGCGCCGCTGAACAGCGGCGACGTCATCACGCTCGGCGGCGTCGAGGTCGCCGTGACGTTCGAGGCGGCCGCGGACGCGGCGCAGGACGCGGCGCCGGCCGCGATGCCCAGCTACCCGCCTGCGGCGGCGATGCCGCCCGGGTTCGGCGCGCCCGCAGGGATCGCGATGCCGCCCATGATGGCTCCCTACGGCGGCGCGGCGCCGGTCCGAAAGATCGTGACGCGTCCCGCGGTCATGATCGATCCCGCCACCATGGAGGACGTGTCCCGCTACGCGACGGAGGTGATCGCGATCTGGAAGGACACGGTCATCCTCGTGAACGTGTACAAGGCCGACGCCAAGAAGGTCACGAACTTCTGCATCGGCGAGGACGCGTCCTGCGATTTCCCGATCGCGCCCGAGCAGCTCGGCGGCCAGACCAAGCTTCCGCTGGTGGTCAACCAGGCCGGCGGCGGAGCCACCATCAACTTCCCGACGAAGGCAAACGGTGACGTCACCTTCGAGGATGGCCGCCGCATACCGCTCGCCGAGCTCGTGAGCACCGGGCAGGCTCACCCGAGCGGCGAGGCGTCCGGATGTCACAGCCTCCAGCTGCCGCCGCGCGGCCGCGTGAAGGTCGATGTCGGCGACTTCACGTTCCTCGTCAATTCGGTCCCCAACCCGCGGAAGCTCGTGGCGCCGATCACGTTCGATTGGGGCAACCAGCTCTTCCTGGGCGCGTCGGCCCTGCTCCACGTCCTGCTCATCTTCCTGGCGTTCTTCGACGTGCCGGATCTCCTGGGCATGTCGCTCGACTTCCTCGATGACGCCAACCGCGGCGTGAAGTACGCGCCGCTCGAGCTCGAGAAGAAGAAGCTCGAAGAGGACAAGAAGAAGGACGACGAGGGCGGACAGGGCAAGAAGCACAAGGACGAAGAAGGCCAGATGGGCAAGCGGGACGCGCAGAAGACCAACAACCGCTACGCCATCAAGGGTCCTGC
>JALNZK010000099.1:19067-20022 GCA_023229365.1 Pseudomonadota bacterium
CAAGGATCTGCGCATGGCGCGCGGGATGGCCAAGGAAGCCGGCATCCTGCAGTACCTCACGGCGGCCAACGTCCCGGTGTCTCCGTTCGGCGCGGATCAGCCCCTCGGCATCGACCCGGAGAACGCGCTCGGCGCGCTCCTCGGCGACCAGATCGGTGACAACTTCGGCTACGGCGGACTCGGCGTCAACGGCACGGGCCGCGGCGGTGGCGGCACCGGCGAGGGCACCATCGGCCTCGGCGCCCTCGGCACCATCGGTCACGGCGCGGGCGGCGGCACGGGCTCGGGTTACGGCCGCGGCGCCGGCGGTCTCGGCGGACGGCGCGGCAAGGTGCCGCAGATCCGCTCCGGCGCGGCGATGGTCAAGGGCTCGCTGTCGAAGGAAGTCATCCGCCGCATCGTCCACCGCCACATCAACGAGGTGAAGTTCTGCTACGAGCGCGAGCTGGCCTCGAGACCCGATCTCGCCGGCCGCGTTTCGATCAAGTTCATCATCATGGGCACCGGCGCGGTCCAGATGGCGGCGGTCGCCGAGTCCACCATCGGCAACCCGAACGTGGAGAACTGCATCGCGCAGGCGGTCCGGCGCTGGACCTTCCCGCAGCCCGAGGGCGGCGGCATCGTCATCGTCACCTATCCGTTCCAGCTCGAGGCGCCCGAGGGCTAGCCTCGCGCCCCCCCTGCCTCCTCGCAACCGCACGCCCGCGAGGAGCCCCCATCCTTCCCCGGGAGGTGTGTTTGTTCCGCTACCTCGCAAAGCACCCTGCAGGAGTGATCGTCTTCCTCTTCGTGTTGTTCGGATCGGTGTTCTGCATGTTCGTCTACCTCGAGAAGGGGCAGAAGCGCATCCAGCAGCTGTACGAGCCGAAGCTGCTCATGCTCCGGGTCGACGAGGTCCCGTTCCCCAAGGACGGGAAGCAGCCGATCGAGGTCATCTCGGGGGCGAAACAGCTGA
>JALNZK010000100.1 GCA_023229365.1 Pseudomonadota bacterium
CCTTGCCCTTCCTCCTCGCCGCGGGGGCGGTCGGGGTCGCCGCGAGGAGCGCGTCGAGCCGCGCGGCCACCTCGTGCATGGTCTGCGGCCGCTCAGAGGCGTTCTTGGCGAGCGCCTGCATGACGAGGCGCTCGAGCTCCTTTGGCACCCGGCAGGCCGGGTTCGACCGCGCGAAGGGCGGCGGCGCGTCCAAGAGGTGCTTCGTCAGGAGCCCCATCGGCGTCTCGGCGCTGAACGGCAGCGCGCCTGTGAGCATCTGGTAGACGATGACGCCGGCGGAGTAGACGTCCGAGCGCGCGTCGACCTTCTCGCCGCGGATCTGCTCCGGGGACATGTACTGGGGCGTGCCGAGCACCATCCCGGTCTTGGTGAGCGCCTGCCGCTGATCCGTCCCGTCGCCCTCCACGATCTTCGCGATGCCGAAGTCGAGGACCTTCACGAAGTCCCGCTCGGTGTCGCGCTCGAGCAGCATGACGTTCTCGGGCTTCAGGTCGCGGTGCACGATGCCGCTCTCGTGCGCGTTCGCGAGCGAGCCGCAGATCTGCCGCGCGATCCGCGCCGCGCGCCGCCACTCGAGGGCGCCGTGCTTCCGGATCTCGACGTCGAGGCCCGCGCCCGCGATGAGCTCCATGGCGATGTACAGCGAGCCGCTCTCGGTCTCGCCGAAGTCGAAGACGGTGATCGTGTTGGGGTGGTCGAGCCTGGACGCCGCGGCCGCCTCGTTTCGGAACCGCGCGTTCGTGGTCTCGTCGGTGAGGTGCGGGTGCAGGACCTTGATCGCGACCTTTCGGCCGAACGCGGTCTGCTCCGCCTCGTACACGGCGCCCATCCCGCCCTCGCCGAGCTTGCGCTCGACGAGGAACCGCCCGTCGACGAGCGCGCCTATCAGGGGATCGGGCCGCGCCTCGGCCCGCGTCGTGCCGGCGAGGCTGAACCCGCACTTCCCGCAGAAGCCGGTCCCCTCCGCGTTCGCCGCGCGACACCTCGGACAGAGAGCCTCATCCGTCAAGACGGCACCTTCCTCGCGAGCATCCGCCTCAGCGTACCACACCGCATGCGGCCTGATGTCTTCTCATCCTCCAAGTCGACGATCGCGCCGGAACCCGCGGGGCGTAGGCGGTGCGCTCAGGCGGGCACGACGAATGCTGGACTTCGCGTCACGCTGCGCCGATGTGCTAAAGTAGGCCCCGAGGAGGGAGCCGGCGCGATGGAGCTCGGCAGCGTGGTCGCGATCGTCGAGGCGCTGAACGCGGCGGGGGTGAGGTACCTCGTCGTCGGGGGGCTCGCCGTCGTGGCGCACGGCTACGTCCGGTTCACCGCCGACCTGGATCTCGTGCTCGACATGTCGCCCGAGAACCTGCGCGCCGCGACGGACGCTCTCGACGGGCTCGGCTACCGGCCGCGGGCGCCGGTTCCGATCCGCGACTTCGCCGACGCCGCCAAGCGCGAGGAGTGGATCCGCGAAAAGGGGCTCACCGTCTTCTCGATGTGGAGCGCCGCCCACGCCGCCACCGAGATCGACCTCTTCGCGGCGCCGCCGTTCGGGGACTTCTCCGCCGCATACGCGCGCGCGGCGCGCCGCGCGGTTTCCGGCGGGGTCGCCGCGCCGTTCGCGTCGCTCGACGACCTCGTGGAGCTGAAGCGAGCGGCCGGGAGGCCGAAGGATCTCGACGACGTGGAGCGGCTCCTCGCGATCCGCGGCGATGGAGGCGGGGATGGGTGACAACGAGCGCGAGCCCGACGGGCTCTGGGAGCGCGGCTGGGACGGCCACGCCCGCATGCAGCGCCAGCGGCTCGCGGCGCTCTCCCTCGAGGAGAAGATCCGTTGGCTCGAGGAGGCGCAGCGCCTCGTCGAGCAGATCACGCTGCCGGGTCAGGATCCGATCGCGGGGGATCAGTAGGTCGCGAGCTCGCCGACCTCGGCCTCGACCGCCTGGAGGATGTCGAGGCTCTTCGTGAGCGCCATCATCTTGTTGTGGTCGACGTGGAGCGGCCGGTCGACCTCGAGGAACTCGACGTGCTCGCGGATCGCCTTCTTGGCGGCGAGGGTGCCCTTGCCGGGCTGGAACGTGCGGAAGTCGAGCGCCTGCGCCGCGGCCATCAGCTCGATGCCGAGCACGCCGTTCGCGACGTCGAGGATCTGCCGCGTCTTGAGCGCCGAGTTCATCCCCATGGACACGAAGTCCTCCTGGTCCGCGGCCGCCGGGATCGACTGGACGTACGCGGGCGTCGAGAGGATCTTCTGCTCGACGATCTGCATGTCGGCCGTGTACTGGCTGAGCATCATGCCCGAGTACATGCCGGCGCCCTTGGTGAGGAACGCGGGCAGCCCCACGCTGAGCGCCGGGTTCGTGAGGCGGTTTAAGCGCCTTTCCGAGAGCACGCACACCATCGTGATCGCGCCGCCGAGGCAGTCGAGCGGCAGGCTGATGGGCGATCCCTGGAAGTTCGCGCCGGTGAGCACGACCTTGTCCTCGGGCAGGAAGATCGGGTTGTCGCCCACGCCGTTCGCCTCGATCTCGAGCTGGCTGCGGGTCCAGCGGAGCTGATCGCGCGCCGCGCCCACGACCTGCGGCGTCGAGCGCATGCTGTACGCGTCCTGGACCTTCACCTTCTCCTTGCCGGACGCGAGATCCGAGCCCGCCATAATCTGCTTGAGGTTCTGGGCGGAGGTGACCGCGCCCTGGAAGCCGCGCAGCTGGTGCAGCCGCGGATCATAGGGCTTCATGTTCGCCTTGAGCGCCTCGAGGCTCATCGCCGCCCCGATCTCCGCCTGCTTGAGCCAGCGCTCGGCGTCGTACACCGCGAGGCAGCCCATGCCGTTGATCAGGTTCGAGCCGTTGATCGCGGCGAGCCCGTCGCGCGCCTTGAGCCCCGGGATCGGGATGCCGGCCTTGGCCATCGCCTTGCCGCCCGGCAGCCGCTCGCCCCCGTAGAACGCCTCGCCCTCGCCCAGGAGGAGGAGGGCGATCTGGCTCATCGGCGCGAGGTCGCCGCACGCGCCCACCGAGCCCTTCGTGCACACGACGGGCGTGACGCCGCGGTTCAGCATCTCGACGATCGTGCCGGTGATCTCCGGGCGGCAGGCCGAGTGGCCGAGCGAGTGGACGTTGGCGCGCAGCAGCATCGCGGCGCGGACGTGGTCGATGGGCGCCGGCTCGCCGATGCCGGCCGCGTGGTTGTAGATGAGGTACCTTTGGAACTCCTTGACCTGGTTGTCGTCGAGGATCACCTCGGAGAACTCGCCGATGCCCGTGTTCGTGCCGTACATGATCTCGCGGGCCTCGAGCCGCTGCTCGAGGAACGCGCGGCACGCCGTGATCCGGGCGACGGCGTCGGGGTGGAGCGCGACCTTCTCGCCCCGGCGGGCGACGGCCTCGATCTGTTCGATGGTCAGGTTCTTGCCGGTGAGGACGACGGTCATGGTTACCTCCGGTCGCAGCGGCTCGGTGGCTCAAGACAAAGGAGCAACACCCGAGCAAGCTACGGGTTTGTCGCTCCCACCCACCCCGCTGCAACCGGAGTGTGCCGACATCCGGCACTTTACCCCCGGTCCGCGTGAGACCCATTATGCAGCGCGCCGCGATTGCGTCAAGGCTCGCGGTGCCGCAGTACTGCGGGGTGTCCGACGCTTCGCCGCGGTCCTCTGGGTTCTTGTCCCCGCCTGCTCAAAGGGCACAAAGGACAACAACGACATCAACGACGCCGGAGACTCCGATTCGGACACGGATACTGAGTCCGACACCGACCTCGACGGCAATCCACGGATCGTCGACGGCGACGGCGACAGCATCGAGACCGTCGACATGGGCGCGTACGAATGCCAGCCGTAGGCCGCTGCGCGAGCCAACTCGCGCTCCAATCCGCGCCGTATCCCGTGTATACTCGGTTCATGAACGAGGGCGCATCGAGCCGCGAGGTCGCGAGCCGGGCCGCGGAGCGGAACCGATGGGATCGGCTGCATCGCTTCGAACGGGACGAGGCCGCGGCGGCGCTCGCCGCCCTCACGCAGCAGGAGGGCTACGCGCAGTTCCTGTCCGCGTACCTCCTGTTCGGCGTCCGCGTCCCGGACGACATGGGGCCGCTCGCCGAGGCCGACTTCCGCGACCGCGTGGCGCTCGTCGCGAAGCGGCAGCGCGCGTTCGCGGGGCTCGCCGGGGGCGCATCGGCGCGGAAATGGCCCGCCCAGCCATGACGCCGGAGCGGTTCAAAGCCCTCGCTTCGCTGCTCGAGCGCCTCGGCGCCCCGGCGATGGTCGTCGGCGGCGTCGCGGTGTCGATCCACGGCCGCCCCCGGATGACCCTGGACGCGGACGTCACGATCGCGCTGGACGTCGCCGAGCTGCCGCGCGTCGTCGAGGCCGCGGCGGCGTGCGGATTCTCGCCGAGGGTCGGGTCGCCGATGGAGTTCGCCGAGGCTACGCGCGTGCTCCCGTTGCGTCTGACGCGGGACGGCTGGGAAGTGGATCTCATCTTCGCCGGCACGCCCTACGAGATCGAGGCGATCTCGAGGGCCGCGGTGGTCCCGCTGGGCGGCGTCGACCTGCCCGTCGTCTCGGCCGCCGATCTCCTGGTCCACAAGATCCTGGCCGGCCGGCCGAGAGACATGGAGGACGCCGAGTCGATCGCGGTCCGCCAGGGCGACCGCCTCGACCGCCGGTTCGTGCGCGAGACCCTGACGGAGCTGGCGGCGTTCCTCGCCGACGACGATCTGCGGCGCCGCGTCGACGAGATCCTGCCCCCGCGCGAGCCGCCGCGCTGACGGACCGCTCCTTCGGGTGTAGCACTGCGCGGTGCAGCACTGCGGGGTTGAACCGGGCCGTCGTTTCGCCCATCATGTGGAGACGGCGGCGCACGCCGTCCCCAGGGAACCAATGCGAGGAGGGGTCCGATGTCTTCGATGCGCGGTGTCAGGTCGACGTTCCGGCGCGGGCTCGGGCCGGCGCGTTTGTGCATCCTCGCGGCGGCGCTCGCCGCGACGGCGTGCTACACGGTCAGCGTCGTGGATCGCAAGGAGCGGCTCTCGGCGACCGAGTCCGCGACCAAGGAGCTGCGCGCGATCGTCTTCGAGTACACGCAGGAGATGTTCTACGCCTTCCCGCACGTCGCGACGCGGTTGGGGGTCCACCGGCACAAGCTCCCGAACGATGAGGTCGTTCGGCTCGACCGCGAGCTCCCCAACTTCTCGGAGGAGGTCGTCGCGGCGCGCGTCGAGGCGGTCAGATCCTACCTCGTCCGGCTCGACCGGAAGGTCGCGATCGTGGCGCTGAGCCTCAACGACCGCGCGGACCGGCGGCTCGTCGAGGACGCCATGAAGGCGGAGCTCGCGATGTGGGAGGATCGCCAGGAGCACACGCAGAACCCTTTGTTCCACGCGGCCGCCTTAGCGGAGTCGCTCTACTACCCGCTCGCCGTCGACTACGCGCCCGAGAAGGAGCGCCTCGCCGACGTCCTCGCGCGCCTCCAGTGGGTGCCGTCGTTCGTCGATCGCGCCGTGCGCATGACGAAGGCCGGCTCCGAGGCGCAGTTCTCGGCCGCGGCGGGCGTCAACCGCGTCACGGTGGAGATTGTGAGGACCGAGCTCGGCGCCCGCATCGGGGAGGACGCCGCCTTGAAGCAGAGCTACGAGGGGATGAAGGGCTCGGTGCTCGACTCCCTCGCCAAGCTGCAGGGCTTCCTGGACGCCGGCGGCAAGGACAGGCGCACGTTCCGGCTCGGCGCCGAGGGGTACCGAGAGGAGATGGCGCTCCTGTGGCACGGCGCGGCGGTTCCGGAAGAGATCGCCTCCGTCGCCAAGAAGCGCGTCGAGGAGCTGAAGCGCGAGATGTACGCGCTCGCGAAGCCCGTGTACTGCGAGGCGAACGAGACGGACAGGAAGATCTGCGGCCCGACGAAGGCGGAGATCGCGGCTGCGAAGAAGGCCGAGGAGGACAAGGCGCGCAAGGAGGAGGCCGCGGCGAAGAAGGCCGAGGACAAGAAGCAGCGCGAGGAGGAGGCCGCGGCGAAGAAGGCCGAGGAGGAGAAGCGGCGCGAGGAGGAGGCCGCGGCGAAGAAGGCCGAGGAGGAGAAGAAGAAGGCGGAGGAGGCGAAGGCCAAGGCGAAGTCCGAGAAGCTCGAGAAGGAATACAAGAACCCGTACGGGGACAAGCCCAAGCCGGCCCCGGAGAAGAAGGAGAAGGGCGGCGTCGACAACCCGTACGGCGCGCTCGTGCGGCCCGCTTCGACGGCGCTCGGCGCCAAGCAGGCCGACGCGCCCGCCCCATCGAAGAAGGACGGGGCCGCGAAGAAGGACGAGCCGGCGAAGAAGGACGAGCCGGCGAAGAAGGGTGGATCGGATCGAACCGACGGCGCGGCGGTGGACAAGGTGATAGGGTTCGTGATCGGCCAGATCTCGGCGCAGCGGCCGGCCGGCCCCGGCGCGGAGGATCGCCTGGCGCAGGCGGTCGGACAGGCCCGCGATCGCGCCTCGGAGGCGGGCTTCCTCCGGCCCGTGGAGGCGACGACCGCCGTGGAGGCGATGCCCGCGATGCTCGCCGCGATGCACCAGATCTTCGCGCTCATGCCCGTGCCGCCGTTCGAGGCGAAGGGGGGCGCGCGCCTGTTCGTCTCCCGGGACGCGCCGACCGCCCAGCTCACGGATCTGTCCCGCGAGTGGATGCTGGCCGAGGCGGCCCGGTACGCCTCGCCCGGGATGAGCGAGGTGCTCGCGCGCGCCGCGGCGATCGAGCCGCAGACGCGGCGGGCCGCGCGGGCCGTCTTCGGCGACGCGGCTTTCGTGGAGGGGTTCGGGCTGTACGCGGCGCTCGCGGTCGTCGGGAGCGCGAACGAGGACGTGGAGGAGATAGGCGCGAAGCTCGTCGCCATGGCCCTCGAGCTCAGGGCGGCGGTCGAGCTGCTCGTCGACGTGGGGCTGCACGCCGAGGGGATGAGCGAGGCCGACGCCCTCGCCCTCCTCGAGCGCGACGCCTACTGCGGCTCGGCGTACGCGCAGAACCGGTTGGCGCTCGCGAAGCTCGCCCCCGGCGCCCTCGCCACGCCGTTCGTCGGGCTCGAGCGCTGGCGCGCGATCCGGGAGCAGGTCGCGGCGGCCTCGAAGGACGCGCTCGACGAGAAGGAGCTCCACGAGGCCGCGCTCGCGATCGGCCCGGTCGCCTTCGACGATCTCGTGGGCATCCTCAAGGGGGATCCGGACGCGCCGCCCGACGTCGTGGAAGAGGCAAAGGCCGCGCCGTCTGCCACGGAGCCGAAGTTCACGTTCATGGGCACGGAGTAGGTGTTGCCGAGGGCGGCGAGCGCGGTGTGGATCGCGCTGTTGGCCTGCGCCGCCTCGTGCGCCGAGTGCGGGCGGGGTGACGAGGAAAGGCGGGCCGATCCCGGCAGCGCCGCAAAGACCGAGACAAAGGAGCCGAACGCGGACGACGCCGTGACGGCGATCTCCGATTCGTGCGCCGCGGCCCGGAAGGCGATGGCGGCCGCGCCCACCGATCCGGAGGTCGAACGCTACTATCAAGCCCTCCCGCGCATCGTCCTCAAGACCAGGCTCGTGCCGGTGCTCTACGCGACGGCCCCCGCGCCGCCGGCCGATCCCCGGGCGGCGGAGATCCGCCGCAGGCTGGACGGCGCCGGCGCTTTCGCCGAGCGGGTGCTGCGCCAGGAGCTCAAGGCCGCGCGCGGCGACAGGGCGCTCCTGCGCGGGGCGCTCCTGCGCGGCGATACCCTCTTCTCCGCGGATCCGGACGTCGCGAGCGCGCTCGTCAAGGTGCTCGGCCTCCCGGATCTCTTCGACGACGAGGTCGTGTTCCGGGATCGCGGGGAGGGCGTGGAGCGGCTGACCCGGGCCGCCGAAGTGTACGTGGACGGGAGCGGCGCGCGCGCCGATCTCCTCCTGAACGATCGGCTGGCGCGGGCGGAGGCGGAGCTCTCCTCTTTGCGGAGCTTCGCGCTCGGAGCCGTTCGCGCGGTCACCGGGGCGGAACGGGTGACGCCCGTGATCGTCGGGGCGGATCGCGCGGCGGTGCGCCTCGCGTACGCCTCGGGGTGGTCGACCGGGGCGATCCTGTCGCGGGAAGGGACGCGCACGGTCGTAGAGTGCGTCGAGGGGGAGCCCTCGCGCGTCGTGGCAGAGCGGGAGAGGGCGGGGGCGCTCCGGGAATGGCGCGGCCGCGTGCGGGCGGCGGCGGCGCGCATGGTCGCGGAGAGGCCTGGGTTCGACGAGCCGTCGGACGAGATCGAGGGCGAGCAGGAGGACGGCGTGCTCCGCAGCGAGTGGCTCAAGGCGTACCAGAGGTACGAGAGGAGCTTCTTCTACAGGGAGCACGAGTACCCCGTGTTCGATCGCCGCGGGAACCCGATCCCGCCCGAGGTGTGCATCGACTTCGTCTTCGACGTCTGGGAGCGCGCGTCGGGCACCTGGTTCGAGCCGCGCGGGCGGCGCCCCCGCAGGACGGCGGGCGCGCTGGACTTCGCGGTCTTCCCGGGCCTCTGGAGGCGGCACATCCCGTCGATCCTCGAGTTCGCCGCGCGCGGGGGGCCGCCGCTCCTCCGCCACGATCTGCCGCCGCGCGACGTCGCGCCGCTCAGGTCGTTCGGCGCCATGGCCGACGCGCTCGCGCGGAACGGAGGCGCGTTCCAGGAGGGCGACGTGCTCGTCATCCACGGGCTGCGCGAGGAGGACGGGGAGGAGCACTACCACGCGGTGCTCGTGCTCGACGCGGACCCGCTCACCGGGCTGCCGATGGTCGTCGCCGACAACGCGGGGCGGCCGCGGATCCGCCCGCTCGTCTCCGCGATGCGCAGCGCGCCGCGCCGTGCCGTGAAGCACAGGTTGAGGCTCGATCCGGACTGGCTCCTCGCGGCGCTCGAGGGGCACGCGGAAAACGACGCCGGGCGGGTTGTGGACGGGGGCGCTCGGCCGTAGACTACCCGGCGGAGCGGAGCATGGCGTACATCGACTTCCAGCGGTCGTTCATCCAGTTCAAGGTCGTGTACTACGGACCCGGCCTGGGCGGAAAGACGACGAACCTCGAGCAGCTGCGCAAGCGCACGCGCGGCTCGGCCGAGCTCGTGGCGTCGGACGCCGACGGCGATCGGACGATCTCCTTCGACTACGTGCCGCTCGAGCTCGGCAAGATCGGCGGGATCGAGACCGCCTTCAAGCTGTACGCCGTGCCGGGCCAGGTCCGGCACAACCGCACGCGCCAGGCGGCGCTGCGCGACGTCGACGGCGTGGTGTTCGTCGCGGACTCGCAGCGCACGGCGATGGACGTGAACATCGAGAGCCTCGCGAACCTCGCGGAGAACCTCTCCGAGCAGGATATCGATCTCCAGAGCCTGCCGCTCGTCTTCCAGTACAACAAGCGGGACCTCGACGACGTCTGCTCCGTCGAGGAGCTCGAGCGCGCGTTGAACCCCCGGCGGCGGCGGTCGCTTCCGGCGTCCGCGATCCGCGGCGAGAACGTCAAGGAGACGCTCGCGGCGATCGCGAACGAGGTGTATCGGATCGCCGCCCTTCGCTACGGGCTCGCGCCCGGCCTCTCCGACGACGGCGGCGTGCGTGGCGCGGCAGAGGGCGAGGACGGTTCGAAGGCCAACGCGCCGACGATCGCCCGCTACCTGTCGAGCATCCCGCCCGCCCTGCCGGAGGGAACGGACGACTGGCGGAGCATCGCGTCGAGCCGGCCGCCGTTCGCGGGGTCCGCGGATCGCCTGAGCGACCTCTCGACCTTGAGCCCGGACCGCCGGCCGATCTCGGACGCGGCGGAGCTCAAGCTCACGAGCATGGAGAAGAGGGTGCTCTCGCAGCTCGCCGAGCTGCGGCAGATCGTCGAGCAGCTCGTGATGTCGTCGATCGACAGGGACGAGCTCGACGAGCACGAGGCCGGGGCGATCGACGTCCAGCGCCAGATGGCGCAGCAGATCGCGCACAACACCGAGCGGCTCGAGGGGCTGGTCGGCGCCGTGACCGCCCTCGATCGGACGATGAACGGGCTGCGCGAGGCGATCGCCCGCGACATCCGGCGCGAGGTGGACAGCTACCTGTCGACGTACCTCAAGAGCCCGGAGCTCCGGGAAGCGCTGGCGTCCGAGTCGGGCGCGCCGCCGCTGGCGCTCGAGCCGGTTCCGGACGAGGATCCCACGCTGCAGCAGCGGCACGAGGCGCACCCGCGCAAGGCGATCGCCGAGACCCAGCCGCCGCCGAGGCAGTACCGCCGCGGCAGGTACAGCGGCCCCGGGCAGGGCTCCTGATCGGAGGGAGCGCGAGCCGAGGAACCTGGAGATGCGGAGCGCACAGCTAATCGCCATCGATCTCCCGGACGCCGCCGACGTCGCGGCGTCGCTCCTTCCGGGCAGGGAGGTCGCCGTGCACTCGGCGGACGATTTCGACGAGGCGGCCGACCTCGCGGGCGTCGTGGGCGCGGATCTCGTGTTCCTGTCGGCGGCCGCGGCCGGCGAGGATCCGTTCGCGCGCATCGAAGCGCTCGGGAAGGCCTTCGGGGAGCGCCCGCCGCCGTTCGCCGCGATCGTCCCCGGGGCGCTTCGGAGCACGCGGATCTACGTCAAGCCGCAGGTGGACACGGAGTGGGTGGCGTTGAGCCCCGGCGGGGAGAAGCTCGCGCCCTACCTCGCCGCGCTCCTCGAGAAGGGGGACGCCGTCGTCCACGCGGAGCTCCCGCCCGTGGCGGCGCTCAAGAGCCGGCTCATCGACATCGGCTTCAACTCGATCGTCAAGGGCGAGGGCGGCGACGTCTCCGTCCAGACCGAGACCCACGTGCTCGGCGGGAGGGCCGTCATTCGATCGACCGCGTTCGCCGCGGGGAGGATCACGCTCTCGCGGAGGTTCCCGATAGGGTTTGTCGCGAACCCGATCGAGGAGGCCCGGCGGCTCGCCGAGGAGATCCACCGCGAGACGTGCGATCGCGTCGTTGTCCGCGCCGCGGATCGGAGCTGACGCCATGCAGTTCATCGACGAGGCGACGCTGTACGTGAAGGCGGGGGACGGCGGCGACGGCGTGATCGCGTTCCGGCGGGAGAAGTTCATGCCGAACGGCGGCCCCGCGGGCGGCGACGGCGGGCGCGGGGGCGACGTCACGCTGCGCGCGGATCGCAACCTGAGCACCCTGCTCGACCTGCGGTATCGGCACCGCCTGATCGCGGGGAGCGGAGACAACGGCGGCGGGCGCGACTGCCACGGCCGCGGCGCCAAGGCGCTCGTCGTCCGCGTGCCTTTGGGCACGGCGGTGTTCGACGCCGACGGCGGCGCGCCGATCGGCGATCTCGTGGCGCACGACCAGGAGCTCGTCGTCGCGCGGGGCGGGGCCGGCGGGCAGGGGAACATGCGGTTCACGACTCCCTCGAACCGGGCGCCGCGCAAGGCGACGCCGGGCGAGCCGGGAGAGGAGCGGACGATACGGCTCGAGCTCAAGCTGCTCGCGGACGTCGGCCTCGTCGGGCTCCCGAACGTCGGGAAGTCGTCGATCATCTCCCGCCTGTCGGCCGCGAAGCCGAGGATCGCCGACTACCCGTTCACGACGCTCGTGCCGAACCTCGGCGTCGTCGAGATCGACCGGGGTGCCTCGTTCGTGATGGCGGACATCCCCGGGCTCATCCGGGGCGCCTCCACGGGCGCCGGGCTCGGCCTGAGATTCCTGCGCCACATCCAGCGCACGGCGGTGCTCCTCTACGTGCTCGCCAAGGACGCCGCGGGCGAGGGAGATCTGCTCGACGATCTCGAAGCGCTCCGGGCCGAGGTGGCGGCGTTCGATCCGGGCCTCGCGACGCGGGCGCGGCTCGTGGTGCTCAACAAGGCGGATCTCCCGGACACCCGGGACGCGGAGCCGGCCCTGCGCGCGGGGCTCGCGAGCTTGGGCGAGACGCTCCTCGTGTGCTCGGCCGCGACCGGCGAGGGGCTCGACGCCGTGAAGGCCGCGCTCGTCGCCGCGCTCGCGGCGCGCGATCGGGAGGAAGAAGAGAAGAAGGCCGGAGGCTGAGGCCTCTCCTCAGCGGGTCGGCGGCGGCGAAGGCATCGACGGGCGCTCCAGGTACGGGCGCAGCAGAATGGCGAGCTCCTCCCCGTCCACGGGTTTCGCCAGGAAGTGGCGCACGCCGAGGCCCTGCAGCAGGGCCGCCTCGCGCCGGCCGGCCTTGCCCGTCGCGACGATCACCTCGGTGCGCGAGATGTCCGGATCGCCGCGGAGCGTCGCGATGACCTCGACGCCGTTGACCTCGGGCAGGTCGAGATCGAGCACCACGACGTGCGGCTTCACGGTCCGCAACACGTCGAGCGCCATCGGGCCGTCGGTGGCCGAGTGCACGCGGCAGCCCGGGACCGCCGCCTTGGCCGCCCCGTGGACGAGCGCCCTGAACTCCGCGTCCGCGTCCGCCACGACCAGCTTGCCGCGCGACCCGGACGGCGTGGACTTGAACGCCCGGTGCTTCCCGGTGGCGAAACGGCCGGACGCGCTGCGCCGTCCCGCCGCGCCGCCCTCCTTGTCCGGCGGCAGCGAGGGCCTGCGCTCGTGCGGCAGCGGGGTGCTCTGGACCTCGACGAGGTCGTCGATGAACGACTCGCAGTCCTGGTATCTCTCGCGCGGATCCTTGGACATCGCGCGCAGGACGATCTCGTCCAGCGCGTCCGGGAGGCCGGGGCGCCGCACCGACGGGGGCACCGGCAGCTCGGCGATGTGCTTCTGGAGGATCTCCACCCACGAGTTCCCGCCGAAGGGGATCGTGCCGGTGAGCATCTCGTAGAACGTCGTGCCCATCGAGTAGATGTCGGTGAGCTTGGACTTGTCCGCGCCGGGCTTCCCCTCGACGAGCTCGGGCGCGATGTACGCCGGGGTGCCGGCGAGCGAGCGCACGTCGTCCTCGAACCGGACGTCGCGCACGAGGCCGAAGTCCATGATCACCGCGCGCGCCGGCTCGGCGGCGAGCATCACGTTCGCGGGCTTGATGTCGCGGTGGACCGCTCCGGCGCGGTGGATCGACGTGAGCCCGCTCAGCGCCTGGATCATGATGTCGACCGCGTCGTCGAGTGGGATGTAGAAGCCGCGCCTGTTGTGCGAGTCGACGAGATCCTCGAGCGTCTCGCCCTCGAGGTACTCCATCACGAAGTACGGGACCCCGTTGTCCTTCCCGAACGAGTAGATCTGCGCGACGTTCTCGTTGCGGATGGCGGCCATCGCGACGGCCTCGTGCTGGAAGCGCACGCCGCACTCCTCGGAGTCGGCGAGCTCGGGGAGGAGGAACTTCACCGCGACCTTGCGCTTCAGCATCTCGTCCACGGCGAGGAACACGGTGCCCATGGAGCCGCGACCGAGCTCGTTCTGCAGCCGGTACTTGCCGTCGAGCAGCACGCTCGTCGGCATGCTCGAGCTCCGTTTGTTCGATGGGAGCGGAATGGACTGGTGGCGGCCCGTGATCCGCCGACCTCCGAGGGGGACGGGCGTCATCGGCCTGCCGTCGGCCGTGCGGGCGGTCGGGGGCGCGGACTGGCGGGCGACCTCGAGGCAACGGTCGCAACGTTCGGCTCCGCTTGGAACCGGCGCGCCGCAGACTTCGCAACGCATCGCCATCTTCTACGCCCGTTCTGCAGGGGGAGTCTCTGCTGTCTCGTACCCCGCGCCTTTGTAAAACATATATTGAAGCGAACTGCAACGTCGTTTCGGGTCGCGTAGTTGCAGTCTTGCAGTGTGTCACGGCGGACGCGACGGCTCAACGAAACGTCGCGGCGGCTACTGCCAGCGGCCGTCGAGAAACGGGTTGTGTTTTTTTTCTGTTCCGATGGATGTCGCCGGGCCGTGGCCCGACAGGGCGCGCGTGCCGTCCGGGAGGGTGAGCAGCCTGTCCTTGATCGACGAGAGCAGCTGGCGTGTCGATCCACCGGGCAGGTCGGTGCGGCCGACCGACCCCGCGAACAGGGTGTCGCCGACGAAGACGACGTCGCCGAAACGGAAGCAGACGCCTCCAGGGGTGTGGCCCGGGGTGTGGATCACCTCGCCGACCGTGTTCCCGACCGAGAGCATCCCGCCGTCCGCGAGCTCGCGCCCGATGCGCGGCACGGCCATCGGCTCGAGGCCGAACATCCGCGCCTGTTCGGGCATCCCCTCCAACAAGAATGCGTCCGCGGGGTGGATCGCGAACGGGACGCCGAACGCTTCGCACACGGCCGCCGCCGCGCCCGCGTGATCGATGTGCCCGTGGGTGTTGTACACGGCCTTCACGTCCACGCCGAGGAAGCGCGCGGTGCGGATCAGCCGCTCGGCCTCGTCGCCCGGGTCGACGAAGATCGCCTGCTTCGTCTCCTCCTCCCACACGAGGTAGCAGTTCTCCTGGAACGGGCCGTTCACGATCGTCTCGATTTTCAGCGTCATTTCGAATGATCCTCGTCGCCGCCCGGCCTGCGACGCGGGCAGCCTCGTTCCAAGCTTTCGCGAGGCAATCCCGCTGCGCGGACGGCGGCTCGATGAGAGTGCTTCTTCATGCGGCTCAGAAAGAGAACGTCATGCCGACCGAGATGATCGGGAAGATCCAGTCGTGCGTGAGGTCGCTCTTGTCCTTCGTGGCACACGTGTAGATCGTGTCGTCGCTCGGATTCACGAGGCACGGGGTGCCGTCTGTGGCCACGGCCGGATCCCAGCCACCGACATCCTCGCGGTCGAAACCCGACGGTGGCGGGTATTTGTTTCCGTCTCCGTCCTTGTACAACGCGTCGTCGTCGTAGCCGCTGATCACCGCGTCGTCGTACCAGTGGTGTTGGAACGTCAACTGGATCTTGATAGCGACGTGCTCGCCGATCCCGATGTGCACGCCGGCGCCGCCACCGACGATCCACGAGTGCGCCGCGTTGTACCCGTTGAACTGGAACTCGCGCCCGCCGAAGGCGATCAGGTACGGCGCGAACCGCGGGTTGCGCAGGATGACGAACTTGAGGAACGGCAGGAGCGTCACGCTGTCCGGGATGTCGGCGCTCCCGAAGTCGGTCCCGTACGACACCTCGAGCCCGGGGGCGAGGCGGTTGACGACGTAGTAGGCGAAGGAGCCGCCGATGCTCATGTAGAACAGATCGCCGTACCCCAGGAAGCCGAGCCCGAAACCGGGCTCCATGTCGCCCTTCGCGAACGGCTTGCCGTCGTCGAGGTCCGCCGAGGCGGGCGGCGGCTGGGCGCCGTCGTCGTACGGCACGATGATCGGCTCCTCGGGGACGAACGGCTCGTCGAGCACCGGCTCCGCAGGTAATGGCTCCGGGGCGTCCGCGTCCGGGGCGGCCTCTTCCCCGGGTGCCCCGGCGTCCGCGGCCTCTTCCTGCGCCGACGCGAGCCCGGGCGCGAGGAGCGCGGCGACGGCGGCGGCGACGATGACGATCACTTGTTTGCGCGACATGGAGAGATAATAGCGGACTGTGCGGTCCGCGCAAACCGGGGACGACACCGGGATCGCGGGAAACAGGGGGGTCAACAGGGGGGTCAGAACAGGGGGGTCAGAACCCTCCACTTGACACTTCGAGCGCTGCCGATAATCGGAATTGTTCACGAGTTAATCAATCGAAATGGTGCGTTCGCGGCAGGGTCCGACTCGTGCCCCCATCGCTTCCACGCTGCGACAACGCTCTCGGCGGGACAAGTGTCATGTGGAGGGTCTTGACCCCATTCTTCGCGAGCTCGAGGCAGGTGCCGGCTCGCGCACGGAGATCGCAGCCGCTCGACGGCGCGCGGTCGTGGAGATACTATCGAGGCACGGTTTGCTCGTTTGGAAGACGGACGTGTCAACCGATTCCGGGGACAGGGACAAACTAAATGGGCGCTACAATCGAGGAATTCGCCGCGCCGTTCGTGTTAGTCGAACACGGATGAACAAAGCGTTCTATCAATTCGCCAGAACGAAAGTACGTTCATGGCTATGTGTGGCAAGTGGGATCTCGTCGAGTTCCAGGCCGCCACGTGCCGCGTCCCGGGTCTGGCCGACCGCACCCGCGTCAAGGCCCTGCTCGGGGGCCCCGGCCGCACTTGGAAGGAGGAAGCCGATGACGAGATTGAGAATGGCGACGGCGATGTCCGCCGCGCTGCTCGGTGCCGTGCTGGCCGCGCCGGAGCCGGCTGCGGCCAACGACGGCCCGTCCGCCCGCATCTGGGATCTGGTCGTGGCGCAATCCGGCCAGGACGTGCTCGTGTCCTTCGGCGTCAGCCCCGCGAGCGGGAGCCTGACGTTCTCCGTGCGGCGGGAGCCCGCGGCCGGTGGCGAGGGGATCGATCTGGATCTGGAAGAGGGCGACAACCTCTCGAGCGCGGGCGAGGAGCCGACGGAGGACTGCGGCTACTACTCCGAGCCGGAGGGGTTCTATTTCGAAGACTTGTGCTCGTCCCACCCGGTGCTGTGCGTGGACTGCGACGAGGACGAGACGCCGGAGTGCTTCGAGGATTGCGAGATCTGTCCTACGTGGATCTCCTGCGCCGACGTCCCCGCCCTGTGCACGGACTGCGACGGAGACGGACAGCCCGAGTGCACGGCGGGCTGCGAGTGGGCCGAGGTGTGGGAGGTGATCGATCGGTGCGTGCCCCCCGGCTCCTACACCTATTCGGTCTTCGCCGAGACGGTGGTCGGCAGCAATACCGAAGCGGTGGACGTCGAAGTCGATGACTTCGGCTACGAGGACTGTGCCAGCGATACGGATGGCGGAGACGATCCGGCGGACGATTCCGACGCGGGTGATCCCGGGGGGGGGTGCTCGGTGTCCGGACGTCCCGGCGCCGGCGGACGCTCCGCTCACGCGCTCCTGGTCATGCTGATCTCCGCCCGCTGAACCTGCGGCTGCCTTCGACAACCCCGGTCCCGTGGCACGGCGTGTGCCTCGAGGCGGAGGCGGCGATCCGGTTGGTCGAGCATTGCGGGTGTCGAATCCGCTACCCGTTCCCGCCCTCGCCGAAGGCCGACAGGGCCCGGTAGACCTCGTGCTCCTTGAACAGCCGCACGAGCTCGCCGTCGATGTGGCCGTCCTTGACCTCGAAGTCGAGGATCTGTAGCGCGCGCTCGAGCGAGACCGCCTTCTTGTACGGCCTATCAGACGCCGTGAGCGCGTCGAAGATGTCCGCGACCGCCATGATCCGCGAGGGCACTGGGATCCCCTCGGCGCGCAGCCCGGCCGGGTAGCCGGTGCCGTCGAGCTTCTCGTGGTGGGCGCCGGCGTACGCCGGGATGCGCCGCATCGCCCGCCCCCACGGGATCTTGTTCAGGAAGGAGATGGTGTGCGAGGCGTGCGACCGGATCTCGGCGAGCTCCTCCTCCGTGAGGCTGCCCTTCGCGATCAGGAGCGACTTGACCTCCTCGGGCTCGAGGTACTGCCGCCGCTTCCCGTCGAGATCGAAGTAGGTGCGGCCGGCGACGTCCTCCACCTTGGCGAAGTCGCCCGCCGGGAGCACCGTGGGCTCGTTCGCCGTCGAGATGACGCGCCAGCACTCGTCGAGATCCGCGAGCGCGCGCGCCGACGCCTGGTCGAGGATCGCGAGCTCCTGATCCGGCGTGCCGGACTCGATCATCATGAGCCGCCGCTGCAGGTGGTCGTTCTCGATCGAGCGCCGGATGAAGTCGAGGCGGGCGCGGATGATCTTGAGGTTCGGCGGGTAGAGCTTCTTCGCCTTGACGAGCACCTCCTCGCGCACCCCGACCTTGCCGAAGTCGTGCAGGAGCGCCGCGGTCTCGATCTCCTTCAGGTCGTCGGCCCCGAACGACGCCTCCGCGTAGGGCCCGGCCGCGATCTCGGACACGACCTCCGCGAGCCTCCGCGTGAGCGCGGCGACGCGGAACGAGTGGCCCGAGGTCGTCGGGTCGCGCTGCTCGATGGCGTGGACCGAGGCCCGGACGAAGCCGTCGAAGATCCTGTTGATCTCCTGGTACAAGAGCGCGTTCTCCATCGCCACGCCGGCCTGCGAGGCGAGCGTCTCGACGAGCTCGCGGCTGCGCGCGTCCATGGGCACGACCTCGCGGTCGAAGTCGCCAGGCGCGAGCAGGCGCGCGGACGGGTTCCGCTTCCTGTTGATGAGCTGCACGACGCCGAGCACGTCACCCGCCTGGTTGATCATCGGCACGGCGAGCACCGAGCAGGTGCGGTAGCCGGTGCGCTCGTCCCAGGACGCGTCGAAGAGGTACGGCGCGTCCGCCGGAATGCGGCGGACGTCCGGGATGTCTATGGAGCGCTTCATCACGGCCGCGGCGCCCGCGATCGACCGGCTGGACACCGGCATCACGAACTCCTGCGATCGGTACTCGAGGCTGTCGTTCTGCGACATCTTGAAGCGGAGCTGCTTTCGGGAGACGTCCTCCCCGTCGCCCTCGACGACGTAGATGCTCCCCGCGTCCGCGCCGACGAGGTGCCGGCTCTTCTCGAGGATGGCGGCGAGCAGCTCGTCGATGTTTTTGACCGCGCTCAGGGCCTTGCCGATCTCGATGAGCTCCTTGAGCTCGTAGTCGCGGCGCCTGAGGCTCCGCTCCCTCTCGAGATCGCTGCGCTTGAGCCTGTAGAGCTCGTGGGCGGCGCGGATCACGCGGACGATCCGGTCGGCCGAGCAGTCCCGCGTCAGCAGGGCGAAGTGCACGCCGCCTATCGCCGCGTCCTCGCGGTCCGCGACGAGGATCCGCGGCCTCGTCCCGGGCTCGACCGGGGCGCTGCCCTGCGCCTCGAACACGGCCTCGCAGTCGTCGCGATCCGCGACCATGACGGCGCCGGACGACAGATCGACCACGGTCCAGCCGTTCTCCTCGAGGCTCGCTCCGAGGCGGCCCCGCAACCACTCATTCAGGCTCGCGCCGCTCATATCCGTCGCTCCCGTTGGGCCGTCCGCGCTCGGCGTAGGCCTTGATGATTTCCTGGACCAGTTGATGCCTGACGACGTCCACGCCCGTGAAGTGGCAGAACTCGATGCCCTCGATCCCGGCGAGCACGCGCTCCGCGTCCACCAGCCCGGAGACCTGCGTGCCGGGCAGATCGACCTGGCTCGTGTCGCCCGTGATCACCGCCTTCGACGAGTAGCCGAGCCGCGTCAGGAACATCTTCATCTGCTCCCGGGTCGTGTTCTGGGCCTCGTCGAGGATGACGAACGAGTCGTTCAGGGTCCGGCCGCGCATGAACGCGAGCGGGGCGATCTCGATCCGGCCCTCGGCGACGAGCGCCTGCGTGCGATCCGCGTCGAGCATGTCGTGCAGGGCGTCATACAGCGGCCGCAGGTACGGGTTGATCTTCTCCGCGAGATCGCCGGGCAGGAAGCCGAGCCGCTCGCCGGCCTCGACCGCGGGCCGCGTGAGCACGATGCGCCGGTAGCGCTGGCTCATCAGCTCCGACACGGCGACCGCGACGGCGAGGTAGGTCTTGCCGGTGCCGGCCGGGCCGACGCCGAACGTCATGTCCCGCGTGCGGATCGCGTCGACGTACTTCTTCTGCGCGAGCCCCTTGGGCGTGATGAGCCGCCTGCTCGTGGTGACGTGCACGACGTCGTTGAAGATGTCGTCGAGGACCGCCGAGGGGTCGGCGGCCAGGATCCTCGCGCCGCGCACGACGTCGACCTCCCGGATCCGGCGCCCGGTGCGGCACGTCCGCGCGAGCTGGTCGATGAGCCGCAGCGCCGCGCCGACCCCGCCCGCGTCGCCCCGCAGGCGAACGGTATCGCCCCGCTGCCCCATCGAGACGCCGAGCTCCTGCTGCATCGCGGTCAGGTTCTCGCCGTGCGGCCCGAGGACCTTGAGCATGAGCTCCTGGTCCTTGAAGGAGTACTCGTCGGTGGCGGCGAAGCTGTTGCGGGGCTCTTCCATCATCGTGTTAGGAATTGGTAACCCAACACCGCGCGGGGTGTAAAGCGACTTGGCAGCGACCATCCCCCGGCCCCTTCCCCGCGGGGG
>JALNZK010000101.1 GCA_023229365.1 Pseudomonadota bacterium
GACGCCGAAGCCGAGCGGGCCCGGGGGCAGGGCGTCGCAGTCGTAGCTCGTGTCGGTGTCCGAATCCGAGTCGGTGTCCGAATCCGAGTCGGTGTCCGAGTCCGAGTCGGTGTCCGAATCCGAGTCCGAATCCGAGTCCGAATCCGAGTCCGAATCCGTCCCGCCGAAGAACTTCGGCGGCGGCACCTCGCCGCACGCGGCGAGTTGGATCGCCAGGACCGAGAGCAGCACCGCGACGTCTTGGATAGGCTTGGCGTTTCCCATTCGTCGTTCCTTCAGTATTATGGTGCCTTCGAGGGCGGGCGCGCGATAAAAAACGAGACGATGTCGAAGCGGTCATTTCCGCTTCTGGTCTTCGAGGCAGACGCAGCGCACGCCGGCGCCGGCCATCTCGGCCACGCAGCGGTTGCAGTGATCGCAGTCCGACGCGTCGATCTCGCCGCGGCGCACCTTCTCCGGGAAGTCGGGATCCCGGATGAGCGCGCGGCCGAGCGCGACGAGGTCGAAGCCCGCCTCGATCCCGCGTTCCATCGCCGCGCGGGACGCGACGCCGCCGACGAGCACGAGCGGGAGCGCCACGGCGGCGCGGATCCGCAGCGCGCCCTCGAGGAAGAACAGCTCCTCGAAGGGGTAGCGCGCGACGAACAGGTTGCCGAACAGCGAGAGCCCGATCTTCCGGAGGACGCCAGGCTGCGTCCGCGCCATCTCCCGCGTGGGGACGCCGCCCCGCAGCATGTAGAGGCACGACCGCGCGCTCACGAAGCCCCCGCTCAGCACGAGGCCGTCCGCGCCCGAGCGCTCGAACGCCCGGGCGATCTCGACGGCGTCGTCGATCTCGAGCCCGCCGCGCACCTCGTCGCGCAGGTTCATCTTCACGAGGATCGGCTTCCCGGCCCCGACGGCTTCGCGCGCGGCCGCGAGCACCTCGAGCGGGAAGCGCAGGCGGTTCTCGAGCGATCCGCCGTAGCGATCCGCGCGGCGGTTCGTCCGCGGGCTCAGGAACTGGCTGAGGAGGTAGCCGTGCCCGGCGTGGAGCTCGATCGCGTCGAACCCGGCGCGCGCCGCGATCCCGGCCGCGCGGCCGAAGTCGGCGGCGAGCCGGGAGAGGTCCGACTCGTCGGCGGCCCGGGCCAGGGCGAGCCCGTACAGGTTGAAGCGCCGGGATGGGCCGACGGGCCTTCCCCCGATGGCAGCGCTGCTCGCGAAGTCGCCGGAGTGGCCGATCTGGATCGCGGCGGCGCAGCCCTCCGCGTGCACGGCCTCGGCGAGGCGCGCGAGCGGCCCCTCTGTCCGCTCGTCCACGACGATCTGCGAGTCGAACGTGAGGCCGTCCCTCGATGGCGCGCAGTAGGAGAGGGTGGTCATGGCGGCACCGCCCGCCGCGACCCGCCGATGGTGCGCGACGAGCGCGTCGCCCGGGACGCCCCCGGGGCTCAGCCCCTCGTAGCACGCGGTGCGCACGATCCTGTTGCGCAGCTCGAGCGCGCCGAGGCGCGTCGGGGAGAACAGCTTTTCGAACGCCTCCGTCACGGCGCGCATTGAAGCAGCTCGGGCGCGCCGCCACAAGATGCGAAGGGGCATGGCCTCCCGTGTTGTGGTAGAATCCCACCCGATGCGATTCCCGATCCCGGCGAGATTTCGGTGGAGCGTCATCGCGCTCGCGGCGCTCGCTCTCGTCCCGGCGTGCGGCGACGACGGCGTGACCGGCGGCGACGCGGGGACGGACGCGGACACCGACGCGGACTCGGACGCCGACACGGACTCGGACTCGGACGCCGATGCCGGCGACACGGACAGCGAGAGCGACACCGAACCGTTCATCCCGCCCGAGACGACGCTCACGCGGACGATCGTGCCGCGCGTCCCGGCAACGGATCAGTCGGGCGACACCTCCACGCGCCCAGAGTGGGGGCTCGTGGACGCGGGGCCCGGAGAGCCGTGGATCGAGCGCGACGACCTCGGCGTGGGCGACGCCGGCGCCGACCCCGTCGACGAGCCGTCCTCCGTCGCGCTGCTCTGGCAGATCACCGACGCGCAGATCATGGACGAGGAGTCGCCCGCGCGCCTCATCAACGGCGACTTCTACGAGGAGTCGGCGTTCAGGCTGCAGGAGCCGTGGCTGGCGCTGTTCGTCGAGGCGGCGATCCGCACGGCGAACCGGTTCTCGGCCGTGCGGCCGTTCGACTTCGCGCTGCAGACCGGGGACATGATCGACAACTCGCAGGGAAACGAGCTCGAGTGGTACGCCGCGCTCATGGACGGCGACGAGGTCGATCCGGACTCGGGCGACGACGATGATCCGATCCCCGGGCCGGGCAACGACCCGCACGATCCCTTCGTCGCCGAGGGGGTCGACCCCGCGGTGCCGTGGTACGCGGTGATCGGCAACCACGACGTGCTCCTGCAGGGCAACGGGCCGCTGGTCGACCCGCTGGTCGCCGATCCCACGGGCGACACGACCTCCACCCTGTCGAAGGCGGTGGTGCCGACCTGCCTCGACGCGCCGTGGTACGCCGACGAGTCGCTCCTGCCCGGGCGGTGCTACCTCCCCGCGAAGAGCTACTACACGAGCTCCACCGTCGTGCCGGACCCGGCGCGCGCCCTCCTCGAGCGAACGGAGTGGATCGACGCGCACTTCGGGACCGCGACGCTCCCGGACGGGCACGGCTACACGGAGATCAACGCCGCGACCGGCCGCGGGAACTACGTCGTGCACGGCGTCGTGCCGGGCGTGCCGTCCGCGCTCGTCGTGCTCGATCTCGTCGACGTCTCCGGACAGTGGGGCACCATCAAGGGCGATCACCTCGCGTGGTTCGACCTCGCGCTCGCCGAGGCCGAGGCCGCGGGGGAGCTGATCATCGTCGCGGCCCACTACGCGTCGGCGGGCATCGACGACGACGACGAGCGCGCGGCGTTCCTGGACGTCATGCACGCCCACCCGAACGTCGTCGTCCACATCGCGGGGCACGTGCACGCGAACCGCATCACGCCCCGGCCGGCGGGCGCGGAGCTGCCGGTCGAGAACGGCTACTGGGAGATCGAGACGTCCGGCCTCGTCGACTGGCCGCAGCAGATGCGGTTCGTCGAGATCGTGGACAACCGCGACGGCACGGGCGCGATCTACTGCACGATGGTTGACTACGAGGTCCCGGAGGATCTGCCCATCGTCGCGGGCGGGCGGTTCTACTCGCTCTTCGACGTGCAGGGCGGAGGCTCGACGAACGGGTACGGGGATCTCGACGATCGCAACGCGGTCCTCCGATTCGCCTGGCCGCCCGGGCTCGCCGCGGCGCTCGCCGAGCTTCCGCACCGCGACGTCGCGTCGCTTACCTGGCTCTGATTGTCCTTTCGGCGCGCCGGGTTCAGAACCGCAGGGAGACGGCCGCGGCGCCGGGCGCGGCGAACGCCGTGATCTCGAACCGATCCGCACGGGGCGCCTGCCCGTAGAGCCGCCGGTAGGCGTTCCAGTCGCGGATCGCCCGGGTCGGCTGGGTCGCGACCTGCAGCTCGCTCGTCACGAACAGGATGCCGAAGTTGTAGAGGCCGTCCTCCCAGTCGGTCGTGTCGAACGCGAACGCGAGCAGCAGCCCGGCGGCGGCCGCCACGCCGAAGTTCAGGAGGTGCGCGATCCAGCCTCGGCCCAAAGCCTCGGTCTCGGCGCTCCGGCGGAGCCACTCCTCGGCCGCGGCGAGCTTCGCGCGGCGCGCCTCGGGCGTGTCCTCGGGCAGTGCGCGGAGCCTGCGCGGCGCGTACGCCGGCACGAACGGCAGGGCGAGCAGCATCGTCGCACCGATCGCGCTGACCCCGGCGCTGACCGCGTTGACCGGCATGTCCGGGCTCTCGCGGTCGGCGATCGCGAGGGCGCCGAACCCGGCCGCCGAGCCGGCCTGGACGCCGATCCAGCCGATCCACCAGACGTTCGCGAGCACCTTGCCGTCGTCGAGGTTCCGCTGGATGCGCGCGATCCGCGCCGTGACCTCGGCGTCGCCGAGCTCGTCCGAGCGGCACGTCGCTGCAGCGAGGAGGGCCGAGGCGAGCGCGGCCGCCGCGACGATCTTTGTGAGAGGCCGTGTCATCTTCCGCGGGTAAGCATGTGGCGAAAACCGCCGCGCGACAACCCGCGCCGCTTGACACCGGGTGGCGCGGAAACGATTCTATGGCGTGCCGACGCGTTCGCAGATCGTGATCCTCGGCGCGGGCCTCGCGGGGCTCGCGGCCGCCAACCGCCTGAAGCGCGGCTACCGCCTGTTCGAGGGCGCCGCCACGCCGGGCGGCCTGTGCGACACGGTGGCGGACTCCGGGTTCAAGTTCGACCGCACGGGACACCTCCTGCACCTCTCGCGGCCCGCGGTGAAGCGCTTCGCGCTCGATCTCATGGGCGATCGCCTCGTCGAAATGGAGCGGCGCGCCCGGATCTTCTCGCACGGCGCGTACACGCACTACCCGTTCCAGGCCAACACGTTCGGGCTGCCGCCGGAGATCGCGGCCGAGTGCCTGCTCGGTTTCGCCGAGGCGTACGCTGCGCGCGGCGGGGAGCGCCCGGCGGCGGGGACCTTCGAGGAGTTCATTCTCGCGAGCTTCGGCCCCGGGATCGCGCGACACTTCATGGTCCCGTACAACGAGAAGCTCTGGGGCGTGCACCCGCGGGAGATCACCGCCGCGTGGTGCGACCGGTTCGTGCCCACGCCCGGGCTCGCGGAGGTCGTGCGCGGCGCCCTGGTCGCGCCCCAGGACCGCCTCGGCTACAACGCGACGTTCTTCTACCCCAAGGGCGGGATCGGCGAGCTGCCGGCGCGGATGGCCGCTCGAATCAACGTCGAGCTCGGCGCGCGCGTTACGGCGATCGACTGGCGCGCCCGGAGGGTCCGCGCCGGCGGCGCGTGGGTGCCGTATCGGGCGTGCATCGCCTCGGCGCCGCTCGACAGGACGCTCGCCATGCTCGTCGATCCGCCGGGGCGCATCGCGCGCCTCGCGGCCGGGCTACGGTGCACCGGGCTGCGCTACCTCGACGTCGCGCTCGATAGCAGGCCCGGCACGAGGCACCACTGGAGCTACGTCCCGGAGCGACGCTTCCCGTTCTACAGGGTCGGCGCCTACAGCCACTTCTCGCCGTCCATGGCGCCGCGCGGCAAGGGGTGCCTGTACGTCGAGCTCGCGTCGAGGCGCCCGATCCGGCAAGCCGCCGTGATGCCGCGCGTGATCGCGGGGCTCATCGAGATGGGCGTGATCCGGCGCGCGAGCGACGTCCTGTTCGCGCGGCCCCGCTTCATCCCGAGGGCGTACGTCGTGTACGACGCGGCGCACGAGCGCTCCGTGGAGGCCGCCGTCCCGTGGCTCGAGGAGCACGGAATCCTGCCGGTCGGCCGCTACGGGCGCTGGGAGTACGCGGCGATGGAGGACGCGATCGAGCAGGGGTTCGGGGCGGCGGAACAAGCGCAGAAAATGTAATATAAACCTTTTGTTAAAAGGTATTTGTGAATGAATAACGTGAACACGGAAATCAGCATCGTCATCCCGATCCACAACGAGGAGGGGATCCTCTCCGCGGCCGTGCACGACCTGCTCGCCAAGATGCCCCGCCTCGGCCGCACGTTCGAGATCGTCCTCGCGGAGAACGGCAGCTCGGACCGGACGATCGAGCTCGCCGAGGAGCTCGCCGCGGCCCACGCGGAGGTCTCGACGTTCTCCGCGCCGGAGCCGGACTACGGGCTCGCCCTGCGGGAGGGGATCGAGCGCGCCCGGGGCCGCTACGTCATGTGCGACGAGATCGACATCTGCGACGTCGGCTTCTACGAGCGGGCGCTCGCGCTGCTCGACGCGGAAAGGGCCGATCTCGTGGTCGGTTCCAAGACGATGAGCGGGGCCAACGATCGCCGGCCGTTCAGCCGGAGGGCCGCGACGCACGTCATGAACGGGCTCCTGCGGATCCTGCTCGGGTTCAAGGGCACGGACACGCACGGGCTCAAGGCGTTCCGCCGCGAGGCGCTGCTCGAGACGGCGCGGCGGTGCATCGTCAACCGCGATCTGTTCGCCTCCGAGCTCGTGATCCGGGCCGAGCGCGGCGGCGTGCGCGTGCAGGAGGTCCCGATCACGATCGTCGAGAAGAGGCCGCCGTCCATCGACCTCGTGCGCCGCGTCCCGATGGTGCTCAAGGGGCTGGTGCGGCTCGTGGCCGCGATCCGGCTGGGCGTGTGACGATGGGCGTGCTCTGCATCTCGATCGACCTCGACGAGGCGCGCTGCTACTGCGACATCCACGGGCTCGACGCCCCCGAGCTGCGGGAGAGGTCGCCTGTCCACGAGCGGGCGTTGCCCCGCGCGCTCAGATTCTGCGAGGAGCTCGGGGTGCCGCCGACCTGGTTCGCCGTCGGCCGGGATCTCCAGGCGTGCCCGGGCGCGTCCGCGCTGCTCAAGGAGTCCGCGCGCTGCGGCGGGGAGGTCGCGAACCACACCTGGGGCCACAGGTACGATCTCACCGCGCTGCCCGCGAACGAGGCCGAGGCCGAGGTGGTCCGCGGCGGCGACGCGATCCGCGAGGCGATAGGCGCGGCTCCTCTGGGCTTCCGCGCGCCGGGGTACAACGTGAACGCCGCGCTCCTCGCGAAGCTCGGGGAGCTCGGCTACGCCTACGACTCGTCCGTCTTCCCGTGCCCCGTGTATTTCGCGGCCAAGGCCGCGGCGATCGCCGCCAAGTCGATCGCCGGGAAGCGCTCCGCGTCGCTCGTCGGGGATCCGAGGATGGCGACCGCGCCGACCGGGCCGTACCGCGTCGGGTACGAGGGCCCGTGGTCGCAGGGCCAGGGGATCGCGGAGCTCCCCATCGCGGTCGTGACCCGCGCCAGGCTGCCCTTCATCGGCACCTCGATCGCGATGGCCGGGCCGCGCGGCGCCGGACTCCTCGCGGGCCGGGCCGTGGGGCTCGCGTTCGTGAACCTGGAGCTGCACGGGATCGACTTCGCGGACGCCGAGGGCGACGGGCTGACCGCGCTCCAGGCGCACCAGCCCGATCTCAGGATCCCGCTCGTCAAGCGGCTCGCGGCGCTCGAGCGCGCCGTCAAGACGCTGCTCGACGGCGGGGCGCAGCCGATGACGCTCGTCGACGCCGCGCAGCGGCTGTTCGTATGAGGCGAAAGGAGCTTCCCATGGGGAACAAGGTGAGTCCGGCCCTCGCGAAGGCGCTCGGCGCGGCGGCGGCGGAAGGCGAGGTCACCTGCTCGGACGCGGAGGACGTCGCGCGCGCGCTCGGGCTGCCGCCCGCCGAGGTGGGCGAGGCGATGGACGCGCTCGGGCTGCGCATCGTGAAGTGCCAGCTCGGGCTGTTCGGCTTCGGCACGTCGCGCCACTCCGGCGCCGTGATCACGGCCGCGCCCGAGGTCTCGGCCGATCTCGAGCGGGAGATCCGCGCGGCGCTCGTGGACGGGCGGATGCCGTGCCGTGCGGCGTGGGAGATCGCCGAACGGCGAGGGCTCGGGCGCATCGAGGTCGCCGAGGCGTGCGAGGCTATGCTGATCAAGATCAAGCCGTGCCAACTCGGCGCGTTCTGAGGCGGCGGGGGCGCCCTTGACCGTCTACCTCGACTACAACGCGACGACCCCGCTCCTGCCCGAGGTCGTCGACGCGATGATGCCGTTCCTGCGCGAGCGGTTCGGCAACCCCTCGAGCGGCCACCCCTTCGGCCGGGACGCGCGGGAGGCGGTCGACGCGGCGCGGGGCGAGGTCGCGGCGCTCCTCGGCTGCGCGCCGGAGGAGATCGTGTTCACGTCGGGCGGCACCGAGGCGAACAACCTGGCGATCCGCGGGATCGCGGCCGCGCGACACGGCGCCGGGCGCATCGTGACCTCGGTCGTGGAGCACCCCGCCATAGCGGCGCCGTGCGCCGCGCTCGAGCGACAGGGGTGGACCGTCGAGCGCCTGCCCGTCGACGCGCAGGGCAGGGTGCCCGCCGACGTCGCCGCCGCCGCGCTCGGGGCGGACACGGCGCTCGTGACGATCATGCACGCGAACAACGAGACCGGGACGGTGCAGCCGATCGCCGAGATCGCGGCGGCCGCCGAGGCCCGCGGCGCCCTCGTCCACACGGACGCGGCCCAGTCGGCGGGCAAGCTGCCCGTCGACGTCCGCGCGCTCGGCGTCGATCTCCTCTCGATCGCCGGGCACAAGCTGTACGCGCCGAAGGGCGTCGGCGCGCTCTACGTGCGGCGCGGCACCGCGATGGAGCCGTTCCTTCGCGGCGCGGGGCAGGAGAGCGGGCTGCGCCCGGGCACGGAGAACGTCGCCGGGATCGCCGGGCTCGGCGCGGCGGCGGCCGCGGCGCAAAGGGATCTCGCGGCGCTCGCGGCCCGGCTGTCGTCGCTCACCACGCGGCTGTGGGACGCGCTCGCGCGCGGCGTGCCCGGAATCGCGCTGAACGGCCACCCGGTCGCGCGGCTGCCCAACACGTTGAACGTCCGGTTTCCTGGGGTCCGCGGCGGCGCGCTGCTCGCGGCGGCGCCGGAGATCGCGGCGTCCACGGGCGCGGCGTGCCACGCGGGGGGCGAGGAGGCGTCGGTCGCGATCACGGCGATGGGCGTCCCCGCCGAGGCGGCGCTCGGCTCGGTGCGGCTCTCCATCGGCCGCGGCACGACGGAGGCGGACGTCGATCTCGCGGCGGCGGCGTTGAGCCGGGCGTGGCGGGAGCTCAGTGATGGGAGGACTGGGAAGTAGGGGAGGTCATGGGAGCGCGGCGCTGTCCGGGCCGGCATCGGCGCCGGCATCCGAGTCGGTGTCGGTGTCGGTGTCCGCGTCCGTGTCCGAATCCGCATCCGTATCCGCGTCGGTGTCGACGTCCGTGTCCGAGCCTTCGCCCGAGTCCAAATCGAGCCCGGCGTCGTACCAGAAGCTCCCGTCCCATCCGCCGCACGAACCGAGGAACAGCGCGAGGAGGAGGAGGGCCCGGAGCACCGTTGCAGTCAGCGCGCGCACCGCGGTCACTCCGGCTCGATGACGTTGTGCAGCTGCGCGCCCGTCATGTCGCTGTAGGTGTAGGGCCCCAGGCCGATCGGCACGGCGATGGACGTCTCGGTCTCCGGATCGAACTTGTAGGTCGAGTTGCCGGTCTGCGACACGGTCCAGACGTAGCCCGCGTAGTCGACGGCGACGCCGATCATGTCGTACGCGCCGACCGCGTAGTTCGCGACCGGGGCCATCGTCTCCTGGTCGAGCTTGTACAGCCTGCCGCTCGTGTCCGCGGCCCAGACGTAGCCCGCGCTCATCCCGACGCCCACGGCGATGCCGCGCAGGAACTCGGCGCCCGAGACGTCCATCGAGTCCTCGGTGTCGGTGTTGATGTCGTAGCGCGAGACGCAGTTTCCGGTGGCTCCTCCCGTGCCGCCCGTCCAGACGCGGCCCAGCTGGTCCACGGTGATCCCGTAGCCGCACGAGACGTCGCGGATGAAGATCGAGAGGCTGTTCGTGTTGACGCGCACGACGCGGCCCCACGTGTCGTAGATCCAGAAGCCGTTCGTCCCGTCCATCGCCCCGCCGTACGCGCACGACGTGGGCAGCTCCACGGACGCCACGATCTCTCCCGTGTCGCCGTCGAGCTTGTGCGCCAACGCGTTCGTGCTCCCGCCGCACATTCCCACCCAGACGTGCCCGCCCTCGCCGGTGTCCGGGTCCTCGGTGCCGTCCCACGCCGTGGCGCGCGCCCCGCTGGCGGTCGAGGGGTCGCCGCCTGTCACCGGCATGGGCGTGCTCCAGAGCATGCACTCGTCCTCGCCCCACGGCAGGACGTCGCCCGGACCGGACGACGTCTGGATGATCGTGTCCTCGTTCCTGTCGACGCACCTGTCGAGCGTCGCCGCGAACTTCACGACCGAGGACGGCGTCATGGCGTCGTACTCCGGGCTCCGGTTCGTGACGGCCATGTCACCGGCGAGGTTGACCGAGGTGCGCGACGGATCGCAGCTTGTGACGGCGCAGGTCCTGTAGCGCGCGACCTCCTCCTCGAGGATCGTGTCCACCTTGGACAGCGTGCCCTCGGCGCTGTTCGAGACCCACATGTACGAGAACTCGACGTTCCCCGCGTCCGCGTCCGAGTCCGAATCCGAGTCGGCGTCCGAATCCGAGTCGGAATCTGTGTCCGTGTCCGGGCCGGTGTCCGAGTCCTCGGTGTCCGGCTGCCCGCGCGATTCGACGGCCTGGCACGCCGAGATCGCCAGCGCCGCCAGCGCGGCGACGACGGCGCTTCTCGTTCCGAAAGACATCGGCCGCCCCCTTCCCATGGGTGCTACCTCCTGTTTCGTACCCGGACAGAATAGCGCGGAATCGAAACGGGCTGGGGAAAAAGAGGGCGCGCCCTTAGAATGGCTCCATGATGCGCTGGAACGCGATCGCCGCCGTCGCGCTCGGGATGGCCGCCGGCTGCGGCTCGGGAGACGGCGCCGAGGAGCGGAAGCTCGACCTCGTCGGCGCGGTGGAGCGGAAGGCGGGAGCCGTCGCGGCACCTCCGCCCGAGGCGACCGCCCCCTCCGTGCACGAGACGGCGTTCGTCGTGGATCTCATCCAGGACTTCGTCTTCCGCAAGCGGCGGGACGGATGGACCCTGCTGTCGAAGGAGGCGCACACGAGCCTCGAGCGCGAGAAGGCGGGCGGCGTGGATCTCGTCCTCGCGGCGCTGCCGGGAGGCGCCGCCGGCCGACGCGATCTCGACGACGACCTCGCGCAGATGGAGGCGCTCGTCGGCGGGACGTCCGGCGCCGCCGTGATCGTCAAGAGCCTCGCCGAGGCGCGGGCGGCGCGCGCGCGGGGGGCGCTGCCTGTCATGCTGCTCCTCGAGGGGGCGGACGCCGTCGCCGCGGGGGATCTCGCGGCCGAGCTCGACGGGCTCGCGGGCCGCGGCGTCGCGGCCGTGGGGATCGTCGGGGAGCGCGCGAACGCGTTCGCGGATCCCGCGTCCTCACCGGGTGATCCGGGCGGCCTGACCGAGCGAGGCGCCGAGCTCGTGCGACTGTGCCGAGAGAGGGGGCTGCTCGTGGATCTGACCCACGCGTCGAGGCGGGCGTTCTGGGACGCGCTCGTCCGGGAGGGTGCGCTCGTGGCGGTCACGCACGCGGCGGCGCGGGCGCTGCGCGATCACCCGCGGAACCTGGACGATCTCCAGATCCTGGGGCTCGCGCGCGGCGCCGGCGTCGTGGGGATCGTCTTCAACCCGGACTTCCTGAGGCCCGGCGACCCGGCCGCGGCGACCATCGACGACGTGGTCGCGCACGCGGCGCACGTGCGGCGGCTCGGCGCGCTCGAGGCGCTGGCGCTCGGGACCGACTTCGGCGGCGTGAACCCCCCGGCCGGGCTCGAGCACACGGGCCTCCTGCCGGAGCTCACGGCACGGCTCGCGCGCGAGGGGTGGAGCCCGGAGGAGCTCTCCGCCGCGCTCGGCGGCAACGCGCTGCGCGTCCTCGAGGCCGCGGAGGCGGGCCAGGGGTCGGCCGAGGCCTCGCTGCGGACGCCGCTGCGCCCGATCCCGATCACGTGCGACGCGGTGAGCGGGGAGTTCTCCGGCGCGCTCGACGCGGCGTGCGACGGCTACGTGCTCGCGGACGGGCCGAAGCTCGCGGCGTCGTCGGCGCAGCGGTTGCGGCTCGAGGACGTTCGGCTCGCGCCGGCGAAGCTCGAGCTCTTCGGCGAGCCCGGGACGCCGTGGCAGGTCGAGGCGCAGGATCTGTCGGGCAAGGTGCTCATCCGCCGCATCGTCGCGCTCGGCCCGGACGGCCGCGGCGAGCTCCCGCTCCCCGAGAAGCGCAAGCTCACGCGGCTGTTCGTCTTCCCGACGCGGGTCTCGGTGCTTCGCGAGGCCGTGGTCTGGGGTCGTTAAACAGGAAAAAAAGTTCAAGATAACTTGACCCCGCGAAAGCGGTCCTTAGGTTTCTCCGAAAGGAGGAACCGATGAGAACATTGATCCTTTTCTATTCGACCTACGGACACGTCTTCCGCATGGCGGAGGCGGTCGCCGAGGGCGCTAGGAGAGCGCTCGGCAACGACGTGGTCGTCCGGCGCGTGCCCGAGACGCTGCCCGACGACGTGCTCGCGAAGATGGGCGCGCTCGACGCGCAGAAGGCGTTCGCGCACGTCCCTTCGGCGACGCTCGACGATCTCGTGGCCGCGGACGCGATCCTGTTCGGCACGCCGACCAGGTTCGGCAACATGGCCGGGCAGATGCGGCAGTTCCTCGACTCGACGGGCGGGCTGTGGGCGCGGGGCGCGCTCGTCGGGAAGGTCGGCGGCGTCTTCGCGAGCACGGCGACGCAGCACGGCGGGCAGGAGTCGACGATCCTGAGCTTCCACACGACGCTCCTGCACCACGGCATGGTGATCGTGGGGCTGCCGTACGCGTTCGCCGGGCAGACGCGGATCGACGAGATCACCGGCGGCTCGCCGTACGGCGCCTCGACGATCGCGGGCGGGCAGGGCGAGCGCATGCCGAGCGAGAACGAGCTCGAGGCGGCGCGGTTCCAGGGCGAGCACACGGCGAAGATCGCCGCGCGTCTCGCGAGCTGAGGCCGCGGTGAGGGACGAGCACATCCTGGCCGAGGGCGCGCTCGTGCTCGCGTCCGTCGCCGTCGCCGCCGTCGCGGCGCTGTACGTCGGCGTCGCCGACGCGGGGAAAGGCAAGATGCGCACAAAGCCGCTCACGCCCGAAGAGGCGCGGGTCATCGTCGGCAAGGGAACGGAGCGACCGTTCTCGGGCGCGTTCGTCGATCACCGCGCGGACGGCACGTACACCTGCAAGCGCTGCGGCGCGCAGCTCTACCTCTCCGCGGACAAGTTCGACGCCGGGTGCGGGTGGCCGAGCTTCGATGACGCGTTAGATGGCGCGGTCGCCGAGACGCGCGACGCGGACGGCGCGCGCACCGAGATCACCTGCGCCCGGTGCGGGGCCCACCTCGGCCACGTCTTCCGCGGCGAGGGGCTCACGCCGAAGGACACCCGCCACTGCGTCAACTCAATCTCGCTGGAGTTCGCCCCCGCGAGGGGCCGCGCGCTCTTCGCCGGGGGGTGCTTCTGGGGCGTCGAGGCCGCTTTCGAGGGACGGCCGGGGGTCCTGGACGTCCGCTCGGGTTACACCGGCGGGAGCGCCGCGAGCCCTTCGTACGAGCAGGTCTGCGGCGGCGCCACCGGCCACGCCGAGGCGGTCGAGGTCGTGTTCGATCCGGCGCGGACCACGTACGAGGAGCTCGCGCGGCTCTTCTTCGAGATCCACGATCCCACGCAGGTCGACGGGCAGGGGCCGGATCTCGGGACCCAGTACCGCTCCGCGATCTTCTACCTCGACGCGGAGCAGAGGCGGATCGCCGAGAGGCTCGTCGCCGCGCTCGAGGCCAAGGGGTACGACGTCGCGACGGAGATCGCGCCCGCCGGGCCGTTCTACGCGGCCGAGGCGTACCACCAGGACTGGTACCGCAACCACGGCGGCGGCTCGGTCTGCCACCGGCGCGTGGAGCGGTTCTGAGCTGATCACTCCTCCAGGACGTGCTCGCCGACGCTCGACGAGTCGGCGGTGGCGACGAAGTCCAGATCGCCGGGGATCGGGTGGACGGCGCGCAGGCGACGCGACACCACGAGCTCGACCGCCCACCCCGCGGGGAGCGCCTCCATGATCTCGCCCGGGATCTCGAACTCCCCGTCGTCGGCGACGTCGCATCCGATTTCGTACTTCGCGGCGGACCCCGCGCCCGCGTCGACCGCCTTCAGCCGGATCCTTGCGGCGCCGCCGGCGGCCCCGCCGGTCCACGCGATCTCGAGCGCGGCGCGCGGGAGCGTCGCGTCGAGCTCCGGGGCCGTGATCTCGAGCAGCGCGGGCAGCACGACCAGCGGGTCGAGCTCGAAGCCGGCCGCCTCGTCGCCCGAGACCGAGAGGGCGACCGCCTCGCCGTACCGCGGCTCGATCCCGAGCTCCCCGAGGTCGGCGAAGTAGTTGACGACGAGCCCGCCGGTGATCTCCTCCAGCGCGACCTCGTCGCCTCCGGAGATCAGGGTGACGGTCCCGGCCGTCAGCCACTCGAGCGTGCCCTCGGCCCAGGTGCCGATGCCGTCGAAGTACGCGAGCTCGCAGCTGTCGATCCCGTCGGCCGGGACGATGACCTCCTTCGACCGGTGCAGGATGTACGGCGCGGTCACGTCGTAGAACTGCGCGAGCGCCTGGAACCCGAACAGCTCGCCGCGGTTCCGGACGTCGAGATCGAGGAACCCGCCCACTCCTGTCTGGTAGAGGGTCCCGGCGTCCTCGTAGGTCCCGCCGTCGGAGTCGGCGCCCGAGTCGGAGTCGGAGTCGGTGCCCGCGTCCGGACCCCCGTCGCCGGGCCGAGCGGAGTGGTCGGTGCCCTGGCACGAGGCGAGGGGGAGGAGCGCCGGCGCCGCGAGCGCGAAGATCAGAAGCCGTTCCCTGAACAAGGATTACTCCCTTCGTGCCGCGACAATCGTACCACGCCGATCCTCGAGGCGGGAAAAATCCGCGCCGGGCGCGCGCCCGGTACGGTTGTTTCGGGGTATCGCTCAGTGTATTGTGTGGCGGTGAAATCGCGAAACAACGAGAGTCGCCCCGTCGTGATGGGGATTCTCAACGTGACGCCGGACTCCTTCTCGGACGGCGGCCTGTTCGTCGATCCGGAGAAGGCGGTGGCCCACGGCCTGCGCATGGTCGAGGAGGGAGCCGACGTCGTCGACGTGGGCGGCGAGTCCACCCGGCCAGGCAGCGCGCCCGTCGCGGCGGCCGTGGAGATCGAGCGCGTGCTGCCTATCATCCGGGCCCTCAAGGCGCGCGCGGACGTCGCCGTTTCGATCGACACGAAGAAGCCGGAGGTCGCCGAGGCGGCCCTGGCCGCCGGCGCCGAGATCGTCAACGACGTCTCCGGCCTGCGCTACGACCCGCGCCTCGCGGCGGTCGCGGCGAAGGCGGGTGCCGCGCTCGTGATCATGCACTCGCGTGGCACGCCGGCCGACATGCAGTCGAACCCCGCGCACCTCGAGTACGCCGACGTTGTCCAGGACGTCGCCGCCGAGCTCGCGACGGCCGTCGAGGTCGCGCTCGCCGCCGGGGTCTCGCGGGAGAGGATCTGGCTGGATCCGGGCATCGGGTTCGCCAAGACCGCGGCCCAGAACCTCGAGCTGATCGCGCGCCTCGCCGAGCTCGCGGCGGTCGGGTACCCGCTGCTCGTCGGGCCTTCCAGGAAGTCCTTCATAGGCGCGATCACGGGCGCCCGGGCCGGCGAACGCACCGGCGGGACGGCGGCCGCGGTCGCGATCGCCGTGCTCAACGGGGCGCGCGCCGTGCGGGTCCACGACGTCGCGGTGATGCGCCAGGCGGCGCTGATCGCCTCGGCGTTGCGCGGGGGGAGGGCCGAGCCCGCCCGGTGCGGCGATGCCTGAGTTCCTCCAGAGCCTGCTCGAGGACTCCGGCGGCTGGGTTTTCGCGCTGATCGACCTCATCGTCGTTTACTACATAGTCTACGTCGCGCTCCTCCTCATCCGCGGCACGCGGACCGTGCCCATGGCGGTCGGGCTGCTCGTGCTCATCATCCTGTACGTCGTCAGCCAGGCGATGGGGCTCGCGACGACGTACATGCTGCTCGACCAGTTCATGTCCGTGGTCGTCATCTTCACGCTGATCATCTTCCAGGACGACATCCGGCGGGCGCTCGTGCGCGTCGGGAAGTTCGCGTGGTTCGCCAAGGCGCAGGAGACCGCGGTCGTCGAGGAGGTGATCCGCGCCGCCACCGCGCTCGCCGCGAAGCGCATCGGCGCGCTCATCGTGTTCGAGCGGGAGGCCTCGCTCAACGAGTTCATCCTCCAGGCCGGCACGAAGCTCGAGGCGTCGGTGACCAAGGAGCTCCTGTACGCGATCTTCATCCCCGCGCTCGAGAACCCGCTGCACGACGGGGCCGCGATCATCAAGAACTACCAGATCCGGCAGGCGGGAGTGTTCGTGCCGCTCTCGGCGAACCCGCGCATCGACAAGACGCTCGGCACGAGGCACCGGGCGGCGCTCGGCATTACGGAGCAGACCGACGCGGTCTCCGTGGTCGTGTCCGAGGAGCGCGGCACGGTCTCCGTGTGCTTCGGGGGGCACATGAGCAAGGATCTCGACGCGGCGCAGCTGCGCAAGACGCTGCTCAGCCTGTTCTCGCAGGAGAAGGCGCGCGCGCGGCGCGACGCGGCCAAGGAGCGCGAGACCAAGGCGCCGAGGACGCCGCCGCTCGGGGGCGACAGGAACGACGCGGGCACCGTGCCGCCGGCGGAGGGCTGACGATGGCGCCGCGATGGAACGACGTGAAGAGCTTCCTCACGCGGTCCTTGACCGAGAACCTGCGGCTCAAGACGATCGCGCTCGTCATCACGCTTGTGCTCTTCGTGATCGTGCGGTTCCAGGAGAAGGTCGACAGGTGGATCGACGTCGAGGTCGCGGTGATGCGGCCCACGGCGAAGGCGGATCTCGTCGTGACGAGTGACATGCCGGACAAGGTCCGGGTCTCGCTCCGGGGCCGCACGTCGGTCATCAAGGCGGTCAAGTCGGGCGACGCGGGCCAGGTCGTGGTGGATCTGAGCGGCCGCGCGGCGGAGGGGACGTTCACGTTCTACTTCGCTCCGGAGATGTTCGACTTCCCCTCCGGCGTGGAGATCCTGCACATCAGCCCGGAGTCGGTGCCGATCCGCATCGAGAAGATCGTGTCGCGCAGGGTCGTCGTGAACGTCCGGACCAAGGGGATCCTGAAGCCCGGCCTCGAGCTCGAGGGGACGCCGGTCGCCGTGCCGCCGGAGGTGACGGTCTCCGGGCCGACGTCGGTCGTCGACGGCGTGGCCGGGCTCGACACGGAGGAGATCGACGTCGCGGGTCTCGCCGTCGGCGAGCACGAGGTGCGCGTGCCGCTCAGGCGGATCCCCGGGCTGCAGGTGAAGTACGTCGACGAGCTCGCGATCGTCGTCCGGGTGCGGTACACGCCGGGACAGCGCGAGCTCGCCGCGCTCCCGGTCCGCGTCCGGAGCGACGGCGCGCTTGTGGAGAGCGGCGCCGAGGCGCGCCCGGGGAACGTCGACGCGATCCTCTCGGGGCCCCGGGTGGTGCTCGACGCGCTCGTTCCGAAGGCCGTCGTGCCGGTGGCCGAGGTCGACGCCGCGGAGGCGGCGCGCGGCGGGAGCTTCGTCGCGCCGGTGCAGATCGAGGGATTGCCGGCCGGCGTGGTGATCAAGTCGATCGTCCCGCAGACCGTGAGGGTGAGGATCGTCGCGGGCGCGAAGAAGAACGCCGCGGCGCAGAACTGAGGAGGACCAGGAGATGCAGCGGATGGCGCGGCTGATTGGAATCTTGGTGTTCGCCGTCGCGACGGCGGCCGGCGGCGCGGCGCTCTCGCAGGAGGCGCTCGAGCCCGTGGGCGACGGGGAGGGGGTGGACAGCCAGCTCCTGTGGGCGGCGCCCGGGCCGAGCAACTTCCCGACGCTCGCCTCGGCCGACATCCTCGGCCACAAGGGCGTGTCGTTCGGCGTGGTGTTCGACTACTACAGGCGCCCGCTCGCGCTCGAGATCGGCCAGAGCGACGGCTCGAGCGACACGTCCTGGGTCGTCGAGTACGCCGCGACCGCGGACTTCACGTGGGCGTTCGGCATCGCGGACTGGGTGCAGCTCGGCGTCGTGCTGCCGGTGGTCCTCGATCAGTCCGGCGTCGGCGCCACGCCGCTCATGCCGCTCGGCGTCGACGACTCCACCTACAAGCTCGCGGGCTCCGCGCTCAAGGACATGCGGTTCGACGCCAAGGTGCGGTTCCTGGGCGGCCGCACGGACACGCCCGAGAAGCGCGGCTTCGGCCTCGCGGCCGACCTGGCGATGGCCGTGCCGACCGGCGACGAGCTCAACTTCGCGGGTGAGGAGGGGTTCGTCTTCGCCCCGAACGTCGTCGCCGACGTGCACAGCTGCCCGATCTCGGCGGCGCTCAACGTCGGGGCGCGCCTGCGCACCGAGAAGTCGAGGCTGGCGGATCTGACCGTCGGCCACCAGATGACCGGCGGCGTCGGCGTGACCGGGCACCTGCTCGACCGGCGCATGCTCGTGAGCGCCGAGGGCGTGCTCGTCGCGGAGATGGACGGCTTCGATCGGATCGGCTTCGAGTACCGCGCCGCGGTCGGGTACGTCCCGGATCAGGCGAGGGCGGTCACGCTCTGGGTCTCCGGCGGCTCGGCCGCGGGGACGGGGGACCTGCTCGGCACGCCGCAGCTCAGGTTCCTGCTCGGCCTCACCTACGCGCCGCGGCCCGAGGAGGAGGACGTCTACGAGCCGGAGCTCGAAGCCGCGCCGGAGCCGGAGCCAGAGCCGGAGCCGGAGGCGGTGGAGCCGGAGCCGGAGACGGAGACGGTCGTGCCACTGCCGGAACCGGAACCGGGACCGGAACCAGAAACCGCCCCGGCAGCCGAGACCGCGCCGGCGGCGCCGCCGGCAGAAGCCGAGACCCCAGCCCCCAGCCCCGCGCCGGAACCTTCGCCGTACTGAGCCGGAAGACCCGTGAGCGGAGTCGATCACCTCGGCGAGCTCGCCGCGCTGGCCACCGCCGGCTGCTGGACGATCACCGCCATGGTGTTCGAGACGGCCGGCAGGCGGGTCGGCTCGCTCACGGTGAACCTTGTCCGCCTGGCCTTCGCGACGGTCCTGCTCGGCGCGTGGGGCGCCGTCACGCGCGGCATGCCGCTCCCGCTCGACGCGACGCCCGAGGCGTGGGGGTGGCTCGCGGCGTCCGGCGTCGTGGGGCTGACGTTCGGCGATCTCTGCCTCTTCCGGGCGCTCGTGCTCATCGGCGCGCGCCTGTCGCTGCTCGTCATGTCGCTCGTCCCGCCGATGACCGCGATCCTGGGTTGGCTCGCGCTCGGGGAAGGGCTCGGGACGACCGATCTCATCGGCATGGCGCTCACCGTGGGCGGGGTCGTGTACGTCGTCATCGAGCGCCGGCCGGCGGGCAGCGGCGATGGCGGGCTCTCCCGGCGCGATCGGCGGCTGGGCGTTCTGCTCTGCCTCGGCGGCGCGTTCGGCCAGGCCGCGGGGCTCGTCCTGAGCAAGGTCGGCATGAAGAGCTACGACGCGTTCTCGGCGACCCAGATCCGCGTCATCGCCGGGATGGCCGGCTTCGCGCTGATCTTCTGCGTCATCGGCTGGTGGCCGCGCGTGGCCGCCGCGATGAAGGACGGGCGCGCGGTGGCGATCATCGGCGCGGGATCGGTCTTCGGCCCGTTCCTCGGCATCTCGCTGTCGCTCATCGCCGTGCAGAACACGGAGGCCGGAGTGGCCGCGACGATCATGGCTATCGTGCCGGTGCTGATCATCGTCCCGTCGGTGCTGATCAAGAAGGAGAGGATCTCGGCCCGCGCGATCATCGGCGCGGTCGTCGCCGTCGCCGGGGTGGGGGTGATGTTCCTGTAGACGAGTTGCCCCGCGGCGGGCGGCTGGGGTATAGAGGGATCGGGGTCGATAGCCGTTAACAACGAACGGAGGACGATTATGAAGAAGACGACTTTGGCGCTCGCGTGCTGCGCGGTTCTCGTGATCATCATAGGCGCCGTGCTCGCGCCGTCCTGCAAGGAGGAGGCCGCGGGGCCCGACTGCGTCGCGTACGAGGACTGCGGCGCGGGCTGGTACTGCGACATCGAGGAAGGGACGTGCGAGCAGGAGTGCACGACCAGCGATCAGTGCGTCGATCTCCACGCCATGTACTGGACCTGCAACGAGTGGGGCGAGTGCGTGAACGGCGGCACGGACAGCGACACGGACAGCGACACAGACAGCGACACGGACACCGATACCGACACGGACACGGAC
>JALNZK010000102.1 GCA_023229365.1 Pseudomonadota bacterium
AGCGGGCGAGAATGGCACGCTTCCACGGTCTTGCCGATGCCGACGTCGTCGGCGATCAGCAGGCGGATCGTGTCCTGGCGTAGCGCCATGAGCAGGGGCACGAGCTGGTACGGTCTCGGCTCGATGGCGATGCGGGACAGGCTCCGGAACGGCCCGGCGCCGGAGCGGAATCCCAGCCGCACGGCGTCGCGCAGGAGCGCGCACGAGCGATGGTTGCCCATCTCGGCCGTCGGATCGGGCAAGGGGAACTCCGCCGACACCGGCGTCTCCAGCGGCAGGTAGATTCCGGCGATCTCATCATCGGTACCGCCGAGTGGGCGCAGCACGAGCAGATCCTCGTGCTGGGTGGAGTCGGGCAGGACGACCCACTCCCGGCCACGGACGCGGACCAGGGAACCGACGTCGAATCTCATCGAGCACCCGCCACGTCTGCAACCGCGATCGCTTCAATGAACCCGCTGGGCTTGCCGTTCCAGCTGACGATCAGCTCGTCCCGGGCCCGGGTCATCGCGACGTACAACAGCCTTCTTTCCCGTGCTTCGGCGGCTTCCCGATCCTGTGGATCGTCCGCGTAGCGGAGAACGGCGGGGCTGGGAACGACTCCCCGACTGCAATCGAGCACCAGCACCGCCTTGAACTCGAGGCCCTTGGCTCGATGCATTGTGCCCACGTTGATAGTGCCGCTGTCGCTTCCTTCCTTATCGGACAGCAGGCGCCAGGGGAGGGCTGCCTTGGTCAACTCTTCGCCTGCGGCCTTCGCACGGTTTCCCGTTCTGGCAAACACGCCTATGGCATCCGGCTGAAGCCCTTCGCCGATCCACGACCTGATCTGCGTGATCCCGGCGGCGAGCTCGGCTTCGAAAGAGGGGTAACCCCGCAACGCCGGTTCCGGGCCGCGCAGAAGGCTTCTGGTTCCAGTACGCGCCTCTTCGCCCCCGTCCATGTCGTCAGCAACTACGCCGACAATTCGGTCGGCGAGCCGACGTATCTGCTCCGTCGTGCGGTAGTTGATGCGGAGGACGGTTGACCGGCCACGAACATCAATACCCAGGGCCTTGAGAGTGAACCCACCAGGATAGATCCGTTGCCCAGCGTCGCCGCACACCATGAGATTGCCGGGTTCCCGCGCGCAGAGAGCCTGGAGAAAACGCAATTCCGCTGAGCGGAGATCCTGAACTTCGTCGACGACGACTGCGGAGAACGGGGACGTCACCGAACCTGCGGTGAGGAGTTCCTCGGCGCGAATGCAGAGCCCGGTCCAGTCCCGCATCTGGCGCTTGGCCAGAGCGTTAATGACTTCTCCAAATACCTGCCAGAGGACTTTTCGTTCCTTGACTGCCAATCCTCGGCCTCTGCCGGTCCTGTGTGCCTGCCGATAGCCGTCCCACGACTCAATTCCTTGGAGCCTCACCACGTTGTCCCATTCGCTCCGCACGAAGGATGCATCAAATGCAGGCGCGTGACGGGTGCGAAGGGTTCCCAGCAGTTCGTTGACGTCATCTTCCGACGCGGGCTGAACCCGTGGCTCGACCTTCCGGACGATGCTGAGGGCCTGCTTATGGACGGTCGAGACCGTGATCCTCGCTCGCTCCGCTTCGTTGCAGATCCTGGCGATGTTGCTCTGTATGTTCTCGCAGAGGGTCGACACGAAGCTCGTCAGCAGGACGGTGTTGCCGCGACGGGCCAGATGTCTTGCGCGGTGCATCGCCACGACTGTCTTGCCGGTACCGGCCGAGCCCGAGACTTTTGCCGGACCGGAAAATGCCCGCTCCACCATTTCCCGCTGCGATGGGTGGAGGAACGCGATCCAACGTTCCATCGGCGCTTCGAGCGCAGCAGCGAGGCCCTCGGTGTCTTCGACGAGAAAGAATCGGCGCTGGGTATCGCTTGACTCGATTGCGGGCCGCCCAAGTGGAACAGGGCGAGGGGGGGTGACGAATCCTCCATCAGCCAGGGTGAGGAGCCGCTCGCTCACGTCGTCGGGCAACTGCTCGCATACAACCAGGAGCTGTCCATCGTCGCATACCCGGCGCAGAGTCGGCAGCCAACTCTCGGGCACACCTAGAGATAGGAGGTAGCCGTCGTCGTGTTTTCCGAAAATCGGTGGCGCATCCGGGTGTACGGGAACCTCGATGATCCGGTCCACCTTGCGGACCGTCTCTACCGATTCGATGATGTGGAGCGCACCCGTGATTGTGTGGCGGTCGACCTCATGTCGCTCGGCCCACTCGTATGCGGGCTTGTGGTGATCAACGTAAACCATAGCCCACGTTTCACCATCCTTGTAGAGGATCACACGCAGGTCCTGGGAGACTCGCCCACTCCACACGTTCTTGGAAAGCGCCCGTGTCAGGCGCTCCAGGCTGATGCTGGGAGTTGCCGGATTGGCCGCAAACGTCATGACGAACACATTTGCGCGCGCCTGATCGTTGGCCGAGAGTTGTCCCAGCGCTGAATAGAACTGTCGTGCGATCATGACGGAAGCTGTCATGACTACTCCTCCAAGGCGCCCATGACGCGCATCACGACGTCCGGGTCAGTGGCGCGGACTCGCACTACCCGCCAACCCTGCGATGTCAATGTGCTCGCGACTTCGTTGGCAGAAGGAAGAACATCATCCACTAGGCGCAGCTTTCGATTTTTCCAGCAGACGGTCGCTAGGTCGAGGTCGACGACGCGCCCGCGGTTCATGATCTCCTCACCAGGATCGACTGTCACGCCTTCCGTGGCCGCGAGAGCGACCATGACTGGTTTCCAGACGGCACTGAAATCCTCTAGCACCTCGGTCGTCGTCCCGAGACCATCGCCGCGCCAGGAATGGAATGACGGCCAGCTTCTTCCGTATTCCTCGCCCTCGTCCCACGAGCACACTACGGAGAGCACACAGGCTTCTTTGTGTCGCTTGAGCCGCGTCAACGCCGCATACGCTGCCGCCTTCATCTTGTCATCCAGGAGATCGCCGAAATGGATGACCAGCGCTCTGCCCTCCCAGCCCTTGAAGGAGTGGATGGTCGTGGCTTTCACCTTGGCGGACCCCTTGAAGAAGGCCAGCTTGTGCCGTCGTTCTTCCTCTCCTTCGTAGAAGGTATGAAGGACATGGATGCCGTGTCCTTCGAGCCTGTTGACCACTCTCGCACCGAGGGCCCTGCTGGAGGTGAGGAACGTGACGTCCGACCACGGCAACGTTTTGCCACCGATTGATCTGGGGAGAGCAAGGACCTCGGCCACGCAGGCGTCCTCGGCCCGATCGCCCCTCACCTGGAACCAGCGCAGATGCGTGCTAGAGAGTGCCAGTTCGGTCTGTGCCGGTTGGGGCAAGGCTCTCAATCCATCGCGAGGAAGGAAACGCTCGGCGAAATCGCGCACCAGAGGGATCAGCACGGGTGGCAACCGATAGCTGGTGTCCAATGTTGTCCACCTACCAGAGAATCCAGCCCCGATCATTTTCTGCTCCGTCCACGCTCTCGCCGTTCCGTAGACGTCCTGGGTGGGATCAGCCACCAGGAGCATCTCGCCACCGGGCTTGCAGGCCGCTCGCAGGGCTTTCCACCAACTCAGTCGGTAGTCCTGCCCCTCGTCCACGAGGATGGCGTCGTACTGCGGTAACTCCGCACCCTCTCGTTGATAGAGACCGAAAACAAGCTCCGCCATTTTCTCGTTGAGGATTTCGTCTTTCGAATAGTCGTCGTTTTCCCAGAGGCTTTTTTGCTTGTCGTTCTCCCCAGCCGTCGCCGTGATGCGTTTGCACCACTGATGAAAATTCAGCCACGTGATGCGTTCCGCAAACGTCTTGCTGCGCCACCATCGCACCGCGAGGTCTCGCAGGTAGTTGAGGAGGGTGATGTTGAACGTCGCGACGAGAACCGTCTTCCCCTCTTTCGCCAGCTCCGCGGCGCGAGCCGCGAGCACCACGGACTTCCCTGAACCGGCTGCACCCTTGATGCGTCGGTAGCCTTTCTGTGGCGCGGGGTCGGTGGCGAGCGCTATCTGCTTCTTGTCCATTTCGAGTGGATGTCGCTGCTCGACCGAGACGTCCGGCTCGACCAGCCACGGGCGAAGCTCCGCTGCGATGTCGTGGCTCATGTACTCGTTGTGGCGGTGGACAAGAGGAAAGGCCTTCAGGATATTGCCTGAATCCAGGTCATCCCAGCAGACCATCGGATTCTGCGGGATAGAGAGGTGCGTTTTGTACGTTGTCCCCAAAAGGTGATCAGCCTTCTCGCGAGAAGCGAAGGGGAAGACGACTCCAGCAGTGATCACTCCGAAACCGGTCCGCACGGGCAGTGACGGGCAGTAGAGTTTATGGACCTCGTCCTTGTAGGCGATGACTTTGGCGATCGGATTCTGTCTGGCCAGAGAGAACGTCTTCCCGTCGCGACGGCCGTGGAGGGTTGGAGGCGTGCCCTGAAAAAAGTAGTCGAGCGCGTCCAGATCCCAGTCCTTGACCTCGTAAACGGCAATACCGTTGTCCGGATGAAGGAGAACGAAATCAGGACGCAGGCCGTTGAGGTGAGGCTGTACGTATAACTCCCAGCCATCGGGAAGATGCTCACGGAAAAACTCGAGAGTCTTGCGTTCTCCGGGGGTAAGTGGAGTCGGAAGATGGTCCAGTTCGTCATAGGGGGGGATGATCGTGATGTCGTTCATTACTCGCTCCCCAGGGCGGCCAGCACGCGGGCAGTGAGATCCAATTCGTTCGGACGGACTCGCATCACACGACAGCCGACTGAAGAAAGGGCGTGGGTGACAGCGTCCGCGGAAGAACGTGCATCGTCGACCAGACGCAACGATCGATTTCCCTTCCGGACAGTCGCCAGATCGAGATCGACGACGCGCCCTTCATGCATCACTTCCTCGCCGGGTTCGACGGTCACGCCGTCCGAGGATGTGAGGCTTTCCATCAGGGGGCGCCATTCCTCACCATAGTCTCTCGGGTCGAATCCACCGGTCGAATCAACAATATATTCTAGAGCGCTCCCGCCTGTCACATACGAGGTGCCGAACAGCGTCGCGTTGTCCCGGATCTTGGCGTCCCAGTTCTCGTCGTAGCGGAGCCGGAGGATGAGGTACCCGGCGTTTTCCAGGGCGGCCTGCTGCTCCTTGTCCGTGGCCTTCTGGTGTGCCTCGTCGTGGTGCGGGCCGTCGATGAAGATCGCCACGTTCTCCGCCCGATACAGGAAGTCCGCCCGCGTGTTGCACTCCTTGACGTGCACCTGCGCATCCGGCGGGAGCTTCAGATGGCGCGCATCCAGGAGCCGCACGAACTTGCGCTCCAGCTCGGAGTCGCACAGCTTCAGCAGGCGCTCGACGTGCTCGTCCCTGGGCCGCGCCGACGGGGAGGTCTCGACCGTCCCGTCCATCCACGGCGAGAGGAGCGGCGGCAGCACCTTGCGGTCGAGGACCCGGTGATCGCGCTGGTTGTAGTAGGAAAGCAGGCAGTCGTAGCACGCCGCCTCGCACCGCTCCCGGGAGCCGGGCGCGGAGCCCTGATCGGCGCCCGTGTCCGGGTCGAAGTGGGCGATCTCCAGCGCCCGCCGCGCCACCGCCTGGAGCGCGCGGGGGTCCTCGACGAAGCGCCGGAGCACGCCTGCGCCGCCCTCGGACGCCTCGAAGAACAGGATCGCCCGGCGCTGTTTGGCGTCCGGCAGCGGCTCGGCGGCCAGCTCGCTGTCCTCCAGGTCGTACTCCACCTGGATGGCGGACTTGAGCGCCGCTTGGAGCGACGCCATCTCGGTCGGCGTCAGGTTGCCTTCGGGCGCGATCAGGAGGCAGTTGCGCCGGTCCTCGACGTACGGGATGACGCGCAGCGTGCGCCCCGACTGCGGATCGTCCGGGTCCTCCTCGGTCGCCTGGGACTTCGACCAGTACCCGCGCTCCACGTCGAGCACGTAGCCCTGCTGCTCCTCGCGCTCCCGGCGCCGCCACCCGACGTTGAGACGCCAGATCGTCCCCGCATGGCCGTAGGTCAGCTTGGCCAGCCCGTCGCCGGACGCGCTGCGCAGCTCGGCCGTCTGCTCCGAGGGCACGCCGTCGCGCGGCTCGAACCGCACGCCGGTCTTGATCTCGTACCCCAGGCGGAACCGCTCCTCCTCGTCCGAGCTGATGCGGTCCCGGCGCCGCGTGGACACGTTCTGCATGCGGAACAGGTTGACCATGGGCGGCGGCAGCTTGAGCCCACACCGTTCGCATAGGTCTGGCCCGGGCGCATCCCCGATCGGGTGCACGTAGCCGCACTCCTTGCACTGGGCTGCGCTCCGCGTGATGCCGCCCTCACTCTCCACGGGCAGGATCACCTTGTTGATCACGAATCGCGACCCCTCGTGGTAGACGAACGCGCGCGGCCCGAACTCGGAGATCGCGAGGAACCTCGGCCGCGACAGGAACTCCTCGTCCCCTCGCCCGCGCTTCTTGCCGGGCAGGTAGGCCGACAGCGGGAGCCTCGGGAAGCTGTACCCCGGGAGGAACCCCTCGCTCGCGAAGTAGCGGTACGAGTAGAAGTCGGACAGCGTCTTCGTGTTGCGCTCCAAGAGCAGGTTGAGCTGGGCCTCGGCCTCGGCGCGCAGCCGCTTCGCGTTCTCCCGGTCCCGGGTATCCCGGGAGGCGTCCCGCGCGATCTTGGACTGCCGCTTCGACTGCTCCAGCGCCCCCCGGTACAGGCTCCGCCACCGGTTGCACGCCGTCTCGAACGAGCGCGGCAACTGGTCGAGCACATCGCCGATCCAGACGCCCACCTTGGCGTCGCCGACGAGGGCGGCCACGGCCGCGTACAGGCAATGCTCCGCACGCGTTTTAGCGCGTTCCCGGGCGCGGGTGTCGTCGAGCGCGGCGCGGACGTTCGGGAGGACCTCCAGGGTCGGATCGTCGCCCTCGACCTCCAGGATGTCCGCCAGCGACGACTTGAGATCGAACCCGGACTCGGCAAGCCAGATCGCGTGGACGTGCGCCCGCAGGAGGTCCTCGTTCGCGAGATCGAGCCTGGGTGGGGAAACGGCGCCCGCGACCATGCGGCCCGGTCGCTTGAAGAAGTACTGATCGTGCGGGCTCCCGGCCGTGCAGTAGGTGTACACGAACGCGGGCTGCCCGCTCCGCCCGGCCCGGCCGCTGCGCTGGGCGTAGTTCGCCGGGGTCGGCGGCACGTTGCGCATGTTCACGACGTTGAGCTGCGCGATGTCGACGCCCAACTCCATGGTCGGCGAGCAGAACAGGATCGGCAGGATGCCCTTGCGGAAATTCTCCTCCCGCTCCTCCCGGTCCAGCGCCTGCACCTGCGCCGTGTGCTCGTGCGCTTCGAGCCCCTTCAGGTCCGCCATGTCCGCCCGGTAGAAGTCGACGAAGAAGCGGTTCGTCCTATGGCCGCCCTCGGGGCGGCTCGGGACGCGGATCGGATCGTGGAAGCCGGACATGCCCGCGCCCGCACGCCACACCAATCCCGAGGACTTCAGCTGGTACCCGACCTCGGCCTCCTGGTCGCGCTTCTCGATGCGGTGCACGAGCCCGGCCTTTAGCAGGTTCTCGAACAGGTCGCTCAGGATGGTCGACACATCCTCGGTCTTCGTCATCGCGCTGTTCGCGTTGCGGAACGTGTCCGGCCGCTTGAGGAACAGCCCGAACCCGCCGCGCGGCGACACGTAGACGTTCCACTTCTTTTCCGAGTTGCCCGACGTCGGGAACGCGATCCGGCTCGTCTGCATCGGCTCGTTGTCGTCGAGCGCCCATGGCGGGATCAGGTATTGGTTCGACTGGAGCAGGATGCTCTCCTGGTCGGCCGAGTCGAGGACGTCGGCCTGGATCGCCAGCTCCCGACGCAGGAAGTCGAGCAACACCTTGCAGACGTTCCGGCGCTCGTCCGGGGTCGCGGTTGCGAGAACAGGGTGCCGCTCCCGCCACTTGGGCTCATCGCCACACAGCGCCGCCAGCGACAGGTAGTCGATGTCGAGGAGCCCGCACTGCTCCAGGTTGGGCGACGTGATGCGCCACCCGCGACGCAGGTCCAGGTACAGGCAGTAGCCGAGCACCCGCCGGAACGCGCGCTGCGTCTCTTCGAGCTGGAGGTATTCAACTTCCGGGTTCGCCGCGTACTGGGAGAGTGGCAGGTCGAGCGCCTCGAACACGCGGCGCGTCAACGTATCGTGGTGGAGACCCTCGGCCCCGGCGTCGCGCACGGCACGGTGGAGCGCGGAGCGCAGGAGCGCGATCTCCACAAAGTCGTTGAAGTGCCCGGCCTGGAGCGAGGCGTCCTGGCGGTTGTCCGTGAAGCTGAGGAGCTTGCGCGCCTTGGGCTCCAGGGTCTGGTCGTTGCGCAGGCGGCGGATGTTCGACAGGGCGAGCACCGTCGTCGCCGTGCTGCGGCCCTCGGAGCCGAGCGTCGCGAGCTTGCCGAAGTCGGCCTGCTGGTGCGGGCTGTAGGAGACCTTGCAGTTCATGCAGAAGATGAAGGGCGCCCGCATGTAGTGCGCGCGGAGATCACCTTTGCCCTCGGTCCCGCTCGCGGTGAGATACACCTCGCGCGGCAGCCTGTCGCGCCGGACCTTCCGGACGCGCAGCGTGCCGTTCTCCACTTCGAGCCAGCTGTCCGGGAGGCGGTCGAGTGACGCGCCAACCTCGGGCCAGGGATCTTCCGTGTCGATATGCAGGAAGCCGGGCTCTCCGCCCTCGTCGTCCTGATCGGACAGCGTCCGGGGCTGGTAGTAGACCGTGCGGTCCTCGCCCTCGCAGCGCCGGACCAGGTAGTACTCTTGCCCGCACTCGCGGCAGAACACGATCGGGAACAGCTGCTTGTGGCGATCGCTGCCCGGCACGTAGGTCTGCGATTGCAGCGTGATGTGGCGTTCCGGTTCCGCCTCCAGCGAGGCGTACACCGATTCGCCCTTGGAGACGAACTGGTGCAGCCGGAAGGCGAAGATCGGCCGACCGTGCTCGTCGCGGTGCTCGTACCCGGCGAGGAGGTGGCGGCCGATCTCGCGTTCGCACTTCTCCTGGTCCAGACCGGTCAGCTCCGCGAGCTTGTGCGCTGCGCCGTTCGCGCCGGTGATCGGCATCGGCGTCGAGCGCACGAGACGGTACGTGCCCGGCTCCTCGGCCAGGCCGAGGGTGGACTCGATCCAGGAGGAGAGCGGCGACGCCAGGAACGACTCCCGGGTCTCGGGCGGGATGCTCCCGGAGCGCGACATTTCGGCGCGGAGGTCGGCGACGAACTGCGGATCGTCGTGGCGCCGCAGCGGCGTCACGCGGCGCAACGTCTCCCCGATCACACGCTCGGGTTTGACCTCGGCGCCGAACAGGCGACTCGCGGTATCCGCCACGGCCGCCCGCTGCTCCTCCCACGTGCCCCCGCTCGCCAGGGTGGCAGACGTCCCCACGTGCAGCAGGCTGGTCGCCTCGCAGGCGTCGCGCACGCGGCGCACGAGCATGGCGACGTCCGAGCCCTGCCGCCCTCGGTATGTGTGCAGCTCGTCGAGCACGAGGAACCGCAGGTCCTTCGCCGCGCTCACAAGCTTGCGCTCCTTGGGCCGGGTGAGCAGCAGCTCCAGCATGACGTAGTTCGTGAGCAGGATGTCGGGCGGGCTCGCGATGATCTCGTTGCGCTCCTCGTCCTTCTCCTGCCCGGTGTACCGCTGGAACGTGACGGGCGACTTGCCGCCGGGGTAGCCGTTGCACAGGAACTTGGTCAGCTCGCCGAGCTGGGAGTTCGCGAGCGCGTTCATGGGGTACACCACGATCGCCTGGATGCCCTTGCCGGTGCCGGTGCGCAGCACGTGGTCCACGATCGGCACGATGTACGCCAGGCTCTTGCCCGAGCCGGTGCCGGTCGTCAGCACGTAGTTCTCGCCGGACCGCGCCGCGTGGACGGCTTCGACCTGGTGGCGGTGCAGCTGGAGCAGCCCCCGATCCTCGGCGGGGGCGGGCTTGTCGCGGAAGATCTTCAGGCACTCGGGATGCAGGGCTCCCTGCCGGACCAGATCTTCGAGGCCCTCGCCCGGTTCGAACGCGGGGTTCAGCTGGATGAGCGGCTCGGGCCACAACGCGCCGCGCCGCAGCTCGCTGTCGACGAGCTGCTCAATCCGCTCGTCGCCGATGACGATGAAACTGCGGATGTAGTCGGCGTACTCCTGGATGACGCGCTTGCGGAGATCGAAAACGTCCACGATGGGCCCCCTCTCGAAGTCACCGTCGGCCGTCATGAGACAGCACGCACCTGCTGCGGGCCACGGGGATCAGGCGGGCGCCCGGCAACACCGTCGCTGCGGATCTTGCGCCCTCACCGAATCCTTCCGCGTGCCGACATGCTACCGCGTTCGGGTACGGTAGCTCAACGGGATACGCACGAAGATGGCGCCCGAAAACGGTGATGGGTAGGAACAGGTCGATGTTCAGGGACGGGCTGGACTCGGTGGATCTCGACTATTCAGGAACTCTTCGAGCAAATCTTCAGGAAGCTCGACGAACCGCGTCACCCCATCCCGGATGAAATCATCGAGCGATACTCCAAGAGCGTCAACATCGATGTCCCCATCACGCACAGGGAGTGTGTTGAGCCATTGCACCGCCGACTCGATTTTCCTGCTCATGTGCTCACGGTGGAAGGCCTGTACTTCAGCATCGGCAGTGTCACCATAACGGCGGACCCAGGCTGTCAGCCGTTTCTCGTTGGACTCATGCTTCGAACGCGCGATCCCTGCAACCGAGTCCAAGTACTCTGTGGCAGTGGTCGCCATAAGATCAACTTGCGGGCTGATGTGTAAAAAATGCACCGGCACCATCGTGACATCTGGCCCTACGATCACCAGGCGACGCTCCGCACTGAACTCCAGCCAATCGCGCATCACATGGTTAATGTGGTTATCGCCGAAACCGTAGCCGATGCAGACCAATGTGGTTAGGTAGTTGATGTTTGAGCGGAAGTGCTCCATCAGTCGCAGGGGCAGAACCTGGCTCCATCGCGAGTCAAACTTGTGCGCCCCCGCTAGAAGAGTTCGACGGAGAAACTGCATCTCTCCCTGTTCGTCCGCGTAAGCAATTTCATTGGTTGCCCTTACGAGCCGATGGGGAGCAATTGGGTCCCGATACAGAAGCTCCTCGTTGGCGGAGCGAAGTGCACCGAGCACTCCATCCACGCTCTCCGCAGTGGGCAAGATCTTCAGAAGGTCGTAGCCATTCCGGAACGTGAAGACATCCAGAGCACCATGAATTTTCAGGAGGTTGATTCCCCCCGTTCCATTCCGATAGAAGGGCATTGCCGAATGTTCAAGAAGTTCACCAGGTAGCACCGCCGCCTGGAGGTTTCCGATCTTTTCGCCGCGTTTGTTCCTTCGGGGTAGAGAGACAATTTCATTTGTGAAGCCTGCATTCAGCGGAATGCCAGTTGTGATTGCCAGGCATTCGACGATCAGATCGTGGTTCAACGAGAACACCCACAGCGGTTCGTTGTGGGCTGCGAACGCGGACAATCCGTTGAAGTATCCCAGGCTCCGCTTGATGTATTCGCCGTTGTTAATGTGTCGGAAATAGAGGATGAAATAGATCATCTGCACCAACCATGAGTACAGGGCGTGGTATTCCTGCCGCAGGCGATGCTGGCGATTGAATTGTGTTTCTAGGTATCCGAGAAGGCTCTCATAGTGGAGGTCTGGCCTGGAAAGGACTGCAGCAAAGTCCTCGATCACCTCGTCTGAGTGCCTGCCACCTTGCCAGCGCCACGATTGATTCAACGATCGGAGTTTGTCCGGAGTCAGCCACTGCTTCAGTTCGCGGGTGAGGTCCCCCACAAGCGGCATCCCTGCTTCGTAGGACGCACCTGCTCCAAGAAAGAGACCGGTCAGCTTAGGTGGTGCCGCCATGCCTCACATGATCGCGGATTGCCGACGCGCAGGTCAACACGATCATATGCAGTTCGATGTGAACGCCCCGGGAACCTAGCTACTGATGCTGGGGGATGGGCGACTCCATCAGCGCTCCAGCGCAAGGAGCGCCGCGACCTCGGTCTCCCCGGCGGCGGACAGGAACGCCTGGAGCGCGCGGCGGATCAGATCCATGCGTGAGCGCAGGCCCTGGCGCTTGCGGGCGGCGTCGAGCTGCTCCACCAGGGCGGCCTCCATGCGCAGCGGCAACACTTTGAACTCCACGCCCTCGCGGTGGGTGTTGCGGCGCGGGCCGACCGGGATGCGGCCCTTGATCGCCTCGCGGATCTTCCAGATGAGGTACGCCTTGTTCGTGCTGCCCGTGGGGCGCCCGACCACTTCGAGGTAGCGCGCCTGGAGCGCGGGCACGTCGAGCCGGGTGAGCTTCTCCGCGATCGCCGGTGCGGCGCCAGGTGCCGCCGTGTCCGCCTCCTCGGGCGCTGCGGCGGTGGGGGCCGGGGGCTCGATCGCCGGGGCAGGGGGCGCAACGTCGGCGGCGTCGGCCGCCTCCAGGCCCGCGATGATCTGCCTGATGAGGTAGGTTTTATTGGGGCTGCGCGTGACCTCTCCGGTCACCTCGGCGAACCGGGCCTGCAACTCGTTGACCCGCATCTTGGACAACCTCGTGATCTCCCGCTTCATCGTCTGGCTCATCGTCATCCCTCCCGATCGTGCCGACGCGGGCATGCCGCGCCAGCGGGTTGCTGCGTCACTTCTTCCCGACGAGGTGGCGGAAAGCGTCAAGATCGATCGCGCGGGGATCGACCGACACGAAGCTGAAGCGGCCCGCCGCCTCGATCCAGGGCTGGACATCGAGGCGATCCTCGGCCGTCACCCCGCCGAGCCGCGCGAGCGTCGCGTCGTCGCTCACGTAGTGGTCGTCGGCGTCCACATTCACGTCGGCGCGCAGCGCCCCGCGCAGGACCGCGCGGATGCGCACGCGGTCGCCTTTGAGCCCCGGGATCTCGTCGCCGATGTACGTCGTGATGCTGCCGATAACCTTGTCCACGCCTGCCTCCGCGCGGTTTTCGCGATGCCGTTCGGCACCGTGGACACTGATGCGTCGGCGGGCGGGAACATCAAGTCCTATCTGGCGGTTTCGACGCGAATTTTCAGTGGTGGAACATCATCACGGACACACGGAACGCCGTAGGTCAGTACTGTGTGGCGGTGTAGTCGGCGGGGGCGGGCAGGTCGCGTGGATCATAGCAGAAGAGGACCGGGTCCTTGTCGTCCACGCAGGTGTACTGGGTCGCTGCATCGTCCCACACCGGGTCGGTCTCGTCCGGGCGGCACTGGTCGTCCGCAGTGCACGTCTTGGCGCAGATCTTGTTAGTGATCGTCGCATTGAAGATCGAGAGCACGGTCACGTCCTGGGAAAACTCGATCAGCACGTATCCCCCAGGGCACCCGTCCATGACGTCGTAGTCGCCGAACTCCGCTGTGGTGCAAATGACGGAGTCGCCTTCACAAAGCGTCGCCATCAGGCCGCAGTAGCCGTTCGCGAAGTAGGTGTTGGTCGCCATGCTGCCCGCGTAGCTCCGGAGGCAGACGAGGTCGGCGCCCGTGAACACCGGCACCCCGCCGCATCCGTCGATCGTCCCGGTGCCGCCGTTGGGGAGCGGGACTCCGGTGTTGTAACAGCCGGTCTCGTCGCACGTGCACGGGTCGCCGATGTCGCCGTCTACACCGACGTCCGTGTCGGCATCGGTATCTGTGTCGGCATCTGTGTCGGTATCGGTATCCGTGTCGATGTCGGTGTCGGTGTCGGTGTCGGTGTCCGTGTCCGAGCCTTCTGGGCAGGTAGCCGACGCGTCCCCGGCCGACAAGAACTGACCGTCGATCGTGATCGTCGTCGAACTCACGGTGAGCGTGTCAGCGCTCGTCGACTCTCCGAGAACGCCTTGCAGGCGCACCGTCAGCGTCGAATCGAAGCAGCACTCCGCGGCGTTTTCGCACGGAACCGTTGTGATCCCAGGTTCGATTTCGGCGGTCACGACGCCGCCCTCGTCGACGTAGATACCCTCGTGGTCATCCAGGAAATCGGGACAGAACGAGTCGGCGTTGAAGGACAGGCTCTGAACGAACATTCCGTCATCCGTGGAGTACATGTCCGAGGCCACAAGGCTCAGCTCGCACCCTCCGCCGGTCGACAACAACAAGTTGATGGAGGTGATGCACCCGTCCTCAATCGGGTCTACGTCCTGTTTGTGCTGAATGCCGATGACAGCATTGGTGAACGTGATGTCCGCGACGTTCGTTTGCAGCGAGCCCGCTATGTCGAACGGTCCGTCGCCGCAGACGTCTGTATCGGTGTCCGTGTCCGTATCGCTGTCGGTATCCGTGTCGGCATCGGTGTCGGTATCCGTGTCGGTGTCGGTGTCGGTGTCCACGTCGGTGTCGGAATCGCTATCGCCCCCGCAGTCGCACTCGCCCCAGGCGCTTCCGTCCGCGTTGCACACCTGGGTACCGCCCGGGGCGTCACCTCCGCATAGGCACGTCTGGACATCGCCGGGATCGCAGATCGCCTCGGCGCCGCTGTCGTCGCCGCACCCTGCCGCGAACGCCGCGCCGACGACCGCGACAAGCACACCAACAGGCACCCCGTACTTCATACCAATCGTTCCCTCCTCAGGCGGGTGAAACCTCGCCGCCGTTCAGGTACCGTTCCACTACGGTCTGGGCTCCGTCCTTGCGCTTGAGGAGCCCGGTCATCTCCTCGTGGAACGGGAAGCCGGTCTTCTGCTCCCGCACAATCCGGAGCACAGCCGCACAGAAGGCGGTCGAAAACGCTGCGGCCCGGCGCACGGGCGTCATGTCCGCTGGCAGGGAGTCGCCACCCTCCACGCGGTTGCCGTTGTTGGAGATCTCCTTGAAGAAGTTGATGCACATGCTCTCGGCGATCCCCTTTTCGACGGCGGAGAGATCGCCCTCGTGCGGCGCGGGGAACGCGATGAAGGCATCGTGAATCAGCTTCTTCTCGCGCCGGTAGCCCGCCTGGTGCTGGGGGAGCCGGATGTTGGGTTCGGTTGTCTGACCGACGTAGGTTTGGAGTACGGACGACGCAGGGTCGGTGCCCCCGGGCGCGAAGATCAGCATGTAGATCTGGGGAAACGCCACGCGCGTGAAGTACCCTTCGGTCATGTCGCTGGCGTCATGGCCGCCTGCCTTCGATTTCTCCGGTCCCTTGGGAAAGCGATAGCCGCCATACGCGTCCAGATGCTTTCGGATCGCGTTCACGTCGCGCACATGGTGGACGTCCAGCATGGGCAACGTGACGCTGGACGGCACGAAGCGATACGCGATCACGCCCTCAGAGGTGATCTGCGCCGGGTGTGTGGAGAGCTGTCCATGATTCGCGTTATCGCGGACCTCCCGGTGCGAGGGCGCGAACAGGAACCGCCAGGCTTCCATCCAGGTCTTGACTTGCGACTTGAAGTGCCGTGTCCCGCGCTTGGACTTGCGCTCGGCGTCGGCGACGAAGATCCGGTCGATACCGTCCGCTGCGTCCTCGTCCACCACGTGGCTGCGGAGGTACGTCTGGGCCGGGCCCGGTCCCGCCAGCTCGGGCAGCCCGATCTCCCGGCGCGCCTGGTTGAGGTAGTCGCCGAGGTTCCCGGTCGTGAAACCCCGCTGCCGGACCTTGTCCGCCAGCTCCGTCTGTCCAAAGAAGTAGTCGAGCAGTGCAAGGCGGGTCGTCGCGGCCGAGAGGGACCGCAGCTCGAAGAGCATCTTCACGTTTGTGTTCTTGGGCCTGTCCATCGTCCCCCTCCTCGTTGGCGCCCTTTATTCTGAAAGAGCGGGCTGAGTCACCAATCACGAAACCCCCATGTGTCGTCCGGTCCGAGTACTCGCAACACCCGCATCGCGCGGGCGATCGCGCCCGCCGTGATCAACAGCCAGAGGAGTTCAAGCAGTGGCAGCAGAACTGCCCAGATCCACCCGACGGCGGGCAGGTGTACTCGTCCGCAAATTCGACCCCGGAGTGGAAGGCGCAGCTGTCCCAGCCCATGCACTCGTACCCCCACGGATCTTCGATATCCGTCCAAGGGCAGGTGTACTCGACCAGGTTGCAGCAGACCGCGCCGGGATCGCACGCGCCCGCGACCAACTCGCCTTCGAGGGTCCCACACGCCACTGCGCTGATGCACGATTCCGTGCAGTCCGTGTCGGTGTCGCCTCCGCCAAGGTCGCAGCAGACGCCGTACGAGCAGGCGCCGTCGACTACGGTGCCTCCGACGATCCCGCATCCGGAAGCCGAGATGCAGACTTCCGTGCAGGGGTCCTCCCCTGTATCCGTATCCGAGTCGGTGTCGGTGTCTGTGTCGGTATCCGTATCCGTATCCGTGTCGGTATCCGAGTCGGTGTCCGTGTCCGTGTCGCTACCGGTGTCCGTATCCGAATCGGAATCGCTGTCCGTCCCACCTTCCTCGCAGCACACGTCGTCGGAATCCGGGCAGGTGTACTCCTCGTGGACCACGCCCAGGGAGCTACAGACGATCGCGCCCAGGCAGTCGTACGGGCACACCGTGTCCGAGTCGGTGTCTGTATCCGAATCGGTGTCCCCATCCGTGTCCGTGTCCGCGTCGGAATCGACATCGGTGTCGGTGTCCCCGCCTCCGCAGTCGCACTCGCCCCACGCCGTGCCGTCCCCGTTGCACACCTGGGTGCCGTCTGGGACGCCGCCGCTACAGGGGCACGCCTGGACGGCGCCGGGATCGCAGGTCGAGTCGGCGCCGCTTTCCTCGCCGCACCCCGTCGCGATCGCCGCGCCGACGACCGCGACGAACACACCAACAAGCACCTCGTACTTCGTGCGCATCGTCCCCTCCTCAGACGGGCGGCTCAACAGCGTCGCGCCCGTACCTCGCGAGCAATCACTCTCGAACCTTCATCGATCTCACGGCCCGTTGCGGACACAGCGCGCAGCAACCGAGAGGCTCTCTTGCTTCAGATTCGGATAGCCGAAGCAGGCGGTGACGCCCCACGCCTCGTCGACAGCGTCGGCATTGGGTGACGACGACCAGTAGAAAGCGACACACTCCCCTGTCAGATCAGGGTCCCAGTAGCAGCCCGCAGGATCGTCGTCCGGTCCAGCCAGATAGTCGCAACTAGCGCACCCTGACCAGACACATGCTTCCTCCAGGCAGTCAGGGTCTGTGACCCCGCACGCGCTCATGCTCAGGTCGCCGGTCTCTGTGCCATTTACGCAGCCGCGTACCAGCGACATCAACTCTTGGATGTTCGGTAGGCGCCAGTCGCTGTGGCCGCCCCACGACAACCCATCGCAGTAGTCGACGGCCTCTTGCCAGGTGAACGTCCCGTCGTTCGGTGGATTCTGCCAGCACAGGCTGGTTGTGTCGCACCAGGCCACGTCGGTGTCGGAATCGGTATCGGTGTCTGTATCCGTATCAACGTCCGTATCCGTGTCGGCTTCGGCGTACATCCCAACGGGACAAGAGACAGAGGTGCTCCCATTCGATGAGAACTCCCCTTCTATGACGATCATCGTCTCGCCCACGGTCAGAGCGTTCGAGCTTGTCTCCTCTTCCAAGACTCCCTGCAAGCGCACCGTCAGAGTGGAGTCGAAGCAGCACTCCGGCGCGTTCTCGCACGGGACTTTCTCGACCCCCGGCTCGATCTCGGCGGTGACCATGCCGCCTTCGTCAACGTAGACACCCTCGACGTCGTCAATGAAATCTGGGCAAGCTGAGTCAGCTGAGAAACTCATATCCTGAACAAGAAGGCCACCCTCTGCGGAGTATTCATTCTCCGCTTTCAGGAACAGCACACATCCTCCATCGGTCCGTAGCCACAAGTAGATGCGCGTGATGCAGCCGTCCTCAACTGAATCCACGTCCTGTTTGTGGTAGATACCGACGACGGCCTCGGTGAACGTGATGTCCGTCACGTTCGTTTGCAGCGCGCCCGCTATCTCAAACGGTCCCAAACCGCACTCCGTGTCGGTGTCCGTGTCGGTATCACTATCTAGGTCGGTATCGGTGTCGCTGTCCGAGTCCGTATCGGTATCCGTGTCGGTATCGGTATCCGTGTCCCCATCGGAGTCGGTGTCTGAGTCGGTGTCTGCGCTGCCGCAGTCGCACTCGCCCCAGGCGGAGCCGTCCCCGTTGCACACCTGGGTGCCGTCCGGGGCGCCGCCGCTACAGGGGCACGCCTGGACGGCGCCGGGATCGCACGTCGAGTCGGCGCCGCCCCCGCCGCCGCAGGAGGCGGTGATGACGGCGATGGTGACGATGACCGTGATGAACAGGATGGAAAGCGGGCTGCGCATGGCGACCTCCCCAGAGTCGCCGCCCCAAAAAAAGGCACCATGAAAAAGCAGCGCCCCTCCTGATAGCTTGTTGTTTGCCCAACACAAGCCAAGGAAGGAGGCGCTGCAAATGAAGTTTATCGGAATGGACACACACAGTCGAACAAGTACCTTCGTTGTTCTCGGGAAGAACGGTCGGGTTCTTCAACGGGCGAGGGTCGCCTCGACGGAGAAGGAGCTGCTCGGCTTTGTAAGGTCGGTCAAGGGCGAGAAGAAGCTGACCTTCGAGGAGGGGGTGATGTCCCAGTGGCTGTACCTGCTCCTCAAGGAAGAGGTGGACGAGCTGGTGGTCTGTCAGCCGCGAGAGAAAGAGGGACCCAAGACCGACGAGATCGACGCCGGCGAGATCGCGGATCTCCTGCGGGTCGGGAGGTTGAAGGCGGTGTTCCACGATGACACCGACCTGATGCACCTACGGACGCTCGTCTCGGGCTACGGTGACGTGATCCAGGAGATCACCCGGACCAAGAACCGCTACAAGGCGCTGTACCGCCAGGTGGCGATCTCGACCGACGTTCCGAGCTTCTACACCTCGACGGACATGCTCGATCTGCTCGGCACCGATGTGCGGCGCTACGTGGCCTGCACGTTGTTCGAGCAGCTCGGCCTGCTCGAGGAGCAGCGGCGCGGGTACCTGGAGCGGTTCGAGGCGAATGCCCGCAAGTACAAGCCGATCAAGCTGCTGACGAGCATCCCCGGGATCGGCCCGGTACGGGCCAACCTGATCGTCGCCGTGATGGTGACGCCGCACCGGTTCCAGGACAAGTACCACCTCAACTCCTACGCGGGGCTGACGAAACACGAGCGCGTCAGCGACGGCAAGCTGTACGGAAAGAAGCGGGCTCACGGCCCGGTGATGCTCAAGTACGCGTTCAAGTCGGCGGCTCTGACCTCGCTCAAGACGGATACGGAGTTTCGACGGAAGTACGACGCCATGAGGAGTGCCGGCAAGGACGACCGGGCGGCCCGGGGCGCGGTCGCCAGAAAGGTCGCGGCGACGGTGCTGGGTGTATGGAAGTCTGGCAGGAAGTACAGCGACAGACACATGGAGGTGACGCGACGGCGAAGTCGAGATTGCCATAGCGGAGCGTGAGAGTCTCCGGGCTTGAGAGCGACCGGTAGCCGCACCACCGGTCCGGATGACGCATCCATCGGGCCTGGAGAGGAGGAGAGATTATTCCGCCCTGTGATCCCGGCTGGCACCGGAGATCCTTAAAAAAGGCTAATCCTCCTCCGCGTATATCTCATGTTGCACTGCTCCACCGCTGAAGCGGCAACTCTCGGGGCAACCCGGGCAGCGGAGAGAGCCAGATAGAAGGATGAACGCGTCTCGTTCACCGCCGGCAATCGATGAGCCCAGAAGCGTCGTTCGATAGATGACCGGAGTTGCAATACCGACCAACGAGGGCGCTGACCGACGGCCACCAGCGCGAGCTCGGCGCTCTCCCTTGGGGACCAAGCAGTCCGCGATTGTGACAGCGGGCGCACTGCCAGGGATCTGCATGGATCCTGGTGGGTCAGGGGAACTGTTACCTCTTGACAGGCTTTTTCATAGAAGGG
>JALNZK010000103.1 GCA_023229365.1 Pseudomonadota bacterium
CCTATCCGCCGTCCATTTCGGTATCGGTATCGGTATCGGTATCGGCGTCGGTGTCGGTAACGGTGTCGGTGTCGGTGTCGGTGTCCGTGTCCGTGTCCGAGTCGGTGTCGGTGTCCGTATCCACGTCGGTATCGGTATCCGTATCCGTGTCGGTGCTTCCCCCGTCCGGATCACCGTGGCTGACCAAATGGTCAGCACACGCAGGCAGCAAGGACAGGATCAGGAACAGCGCGCCGATTCTTGACGTCTTCATGACAGTATTCTCCCTTCGTTGAGAAAAGGTGGCTCTCGCCTCGGCAAAGCCGAGCTTCCGGGGTGCAGCTTCCGGGCCACCAATGAAACCCGTATGAATTCAATGGGTTGGATCGTGGTTTGTTTGCAAGACCCAGTGCGTTCCATCGAAATGATGCGGAACACCCCCTCGGCAGCGCCTACTCCGCGTGCGCGTCGAAGATCTCTCGGAACGATTCGTGGTTTTGCCGGAACGCGGCAAAGACCTCCGGGGCAAAGTGCTCCGGCCGAGTGCGGCCGTCGCCGCGCGTGATGATCTCCAAGGCCTTCGAATGATCGAACGCGGGCTTGTAGGGCCGCTTGCTTCGCAGGGCGTCGTAGACGTCGCAGATACTCATGATGCGCGCCGTCAGCGGGATCTCCTCGCCCCGCTTGCCGCTCGGATATCCACCGCCGTCCCAGCGCTCGTGGTGGTGGAGAGCGATCTCGGCGCCCATCCGGAGATAGGGCGACTTGCTGTTGCCGAGGATCTCCGCGCCCATCGAGCTGTGCCCCTTCATGACCGCCCACTCGTCCGGCGTGAAGCGGCCGGGCTTGAGCAAAACATGATCGGGGATGCCGATCTTGCCTATGTCGTGCATCGGGCTCGCGAAGAAGATCGTGTCGATGAACTCCTCGCCTTGGCCGAGCGCCCTGGCGAGGTGGCCGGTGTAGAAGCTGATGCGCTGCACGTGGGCGCCGGTGTCCTCGTCCTTGTGCTCCGCCGCGCGCGTCATCGTGAAGATGGTTTCCAGATAGCCGTCCAGGAGATCGGCGGTTCTCTCCCGCACTCGTTGTTCCAGCACTTCGTTGTGGTTGTGCAACGCCTTGTGCAGAAGGCGCACCTCCAGCATGTTGTGGACTCGCACCAGCACCTCGGCCAGATCGAACGGCTTGCTGATGAAATCCCTGGCGCCGGCCTGGAGCGCGCGCGTCTTGTGCTCCTTTTGAGAGGTGACGACGAGCACCGGGAGGTAGTCGTCCGACTCGATCTCCTTGAGCCGCTCCATCAGCTGGAATCCGTTCATCCCGGGCATCTGGAGATCGAGCAGGATCAGATCGTAGCGGTTCCGGCGGTGGAGCTCGCAGACCTCGAGGGGGTCCATCGTCGACGCCACGGAAACATAGCCGGCGGCAGCCAGCATTCGCGCGAGCAGCTGAACGTTGGCGTTCAAATCGTCGACGATCAGGATCTTGCCGCGGAGAATGCCGGACGGGCCCTTCATGAGGATTCCAGCGCGTCGCGAATGATGGCGACCAGCTCCGTGATGCGAATCTGCTTGGACAGGAACATCTCGTGGGACGCGTTCCGCTTCCCCGTCTCCTCCCGCTCGACGAGGGAGGACAGGAATATCACGGGGGTGCTCCGCAGCGTCGGGTGCGTCCGCAGTTCGGCCGCCACCTGCCCGCCGTCTTTGATTGGCATGTCGATGTCGAGGAGCACGAGGTCCGGATGAAAATCGAGGCACGCACTGATCGCGTTCGTCGATAGGGCTTCGTACCTCACGGCGAACCCGTGCATCTCGAGCCCGGCTTTCAGCACCTGGCCGATCGACGCCTCGTCATCCACGATGAGAACTCTGGTCGCTTGTCCTGTCATCACTGCGTTCCTTTTCTAGGAGGCCCCGACGCCGTCTTCCGGCCGGGGCAGGGTCATCCAGAAGGTGCTGCCTTTGCCGACTTCGCTCTCGACACCGATGCGGCCGCCGTGGGCTTCGACGGCCAGCTTGCAGAACGCCAGTCCCAGCCCGGTGCCCACGCGATTCGTGCGATCTTCCACTTGGCCGTACTTTTCGAAGATGCGCTGGTGGTATTCGGGCGCGATCCCGGGGCCGAGGTCGATGACTTCGATGCGGATTTCGCCGCGCGATGGCGTGAGGACGACGCGGACGTCGCCGCCGACCGGGGTGTACTTGAGGGCGTTGCCGAGCAGGTTCTGGAGCACCCGCCGAATCAAGCCGGCGTCGACCGGGGCAAAGAGGGACGGCTTCTTTGCTTCGAGCGTCACCGTGCGGTTGTCGGGCAAGGGGTGGATCGTGTCCAACAAGGCGCGGACGAGAGCGCCGAGGTCACACGGCTCGCGCTGGAGCGACATCTCGCCCGCCCCCATTTTCGCGACATCGAGGATGGAGCCTATCATGGTGAGCAGATCCTCGGCGCTGCGGCGCGCGACCGTGACGAGCGCCTGGGTGGTGGCCGAGAGCACCTGGGCCTTTTGGAACTCCAGGATGTCCAGGAAATCGCAGATGACCGTCAGCGGGTTGCGCAGATCGTGCACGACCATGTGGGTGAGGCTGTCGCGAAGCCTCCCCAGCCGGCGCAACTGCAGATGGGTTTGGACGCGGGCGTAGACCTCTTCGAACTGGAACGGCTTCGTGACGTAGTCCACTCCGCCCACACCGAACGCCTTCACCTTGTCGATCGTCTCGTTCAGCGAGCTGATGAAGATGACAGGGATGTCTCTCAGCGTCGTGTCGGCCTTGATCTGCTCGCAGGTTTCGTAGCCGTTCATTTCCGGCATGGTGATGTCGAGGAGGATCAGGTCCGGGGGGTCGGCGCGGGCGGCTTCGAGCGCCAGCTTGCCGCTGGAAGCCGTCAGCGTCCTGTAACCTTTTTCCCCGAGCATTCTCGCCAGCAAGAGCAGATTGGCCGGCGAGTCGTCCACGATCAGGATGTGCGTGGCTTGCAGGTGTTGGGTGGCCGTCATGCCTCACCCTTTTTCGCGTGCTCCAGAGCCACACCCATCGCCGCCATGAACTCGTTGATCTTGATAGGCTTGGTGATGTAGCGGAAGAATCCCGCCTCCAAGCCTCTCTCGATGTCGCGCGGCATCGCGTTCGCGCTGATGGCGATGACGGGGATGTGCGCCGTGGCCGGGTCCGAGCGCAGGAGCTTCAAGACTTCAAAACCGTCGATGCCGGGCAGGTTGATGTCCATCAGGATCACGTCCGGCAGGGACTTGCGCGCGATCTCGACGCCGATGTTCCCGTTCACGGCGGTCAGCAGTCGAATGGCTGGCTGGCGCGCGATGATCTGCTCGACCAGTCTCAGGTTCGCGGGGTTGTCCTCCACGTAGAGCAGGGTGTGCCGCCGCGCTCCGCCGAGCACGTGCGGTTGGCCCACGACCGCGGCGTCGTCTCCTTCCGCGGAAAGGCTCGGCTCGACGGCCGAGGTGAGCTCGAACCAGAACACGCTCCCCACGCCGACCGTGCTCTCGACGCCGATCGCGCCCCCCATCAGCTCGACCAGCCGCTTGGCCACCACGAGGCCGATGCCCGTGCCCTCCTCGCCGCCGGCCTCCTGCCCGAGGCGATTGAACGCCTGGAACAGCTGCGCAATCTGCTCCGGGCTCAGCCCCGCGCCGGTGTCCAAGATGCTCACGCGGGTATGTCCCGGTGTGATCTCGGTGCAGCTCACGTCGACCGTTCCCTGCGGGACGTTGTACTTGATCGCGTTGGTGAGCAGGTTGAGGAGGACCTGCTTCACCCGGGTCCTGTCGGCCAGGACGAAGTACGGTGCGTCGAGCTCCGGGAGGATCAGTTTGATGCCGCGCTGTTGCGCCTGCGGTTCGAGCATGCTCCGGCAGTCGAGCATGACTTCGGCTAGCGACACCGACTCCTTGGACAAAGGCATCTGCCTGGACTCGACCTTCGCGAGATCGAGGATCTCGTCGATCAGTTTGAGCAGATGCCACCCAGCCAGAAGGATCTGGTCCGTGCTCTCCTTCTGGGAGGGCGTCGGCGGCGTGGAGTCGGACTCCATGAGCTGGGCGAACCCGAGGATGGCGTTGAGCGGGCTGCGCAGCTCATGGCTCATGCTGGAGAGGAACTCGGACTTCGCGAGGTTGGCCTTCTCCGCCACGGACTTGGCGCTCTCCAGCTCGGTGTTCTTCTCCTGCAGCACCTGATCCAGGACCTTGCGCTCCGTGACGTCGCGTGCGGCGGCGAACACGCCCTGCAGCCTCCTGTCCCGGTCGTAGAACGTGGTTGCGTTGACGGACACCACCGTCTCCTTGCCGTCCCTGGCGCACGCGGTGAGCTCGTAGTTGGTGACCTTCTTTTCGCTCAGCACCATCTTGATGCTCGCCTCGGCCCGTTCCGGATCGGTGAAGTTGCTCTTGAACGGCGCGCCTATCAGCTCGTCGCGCGTGCAAGAGGTGAGCGTCTCCATCTGCTTGTTGACGTCGGTGATGATGCCGGACGGATCGGTGGTCATCAGCGCGTCGATGTTGGATTCGAACAGGGAGCGCGTGTAGTACTGATGGTCGCGCAGGCGCTGGCTGAGTTGCTTCTGTTCTTCCTCGATCTGCTTGCGCGCGGTGTTGTCGGTGCCGATCAGCAGATAGCCGATGATCGTGCCGTGATCGTCGCGCAGGGCCGTGACCGACACGACCGCCGGGAAGCGGCTGCCGTCCTTGCGGATGTAGGTGAGCTCGTAGATGTCCTCGATGCCGCGCGAGGCCTTGAAGACCAACGCCTCGAAGCCGGGTGTGATAGGCGTCAGGAGCTCGTCGCTCAACGCCTTGGCTCGTGCGATCAGCTCCTGCGGGTCGGAGATGTCGGCCGGCGTGATCTTGTTCATCACGTCGGCGGCCGTGTAGCCCAGCATGCGCTCGGCGCCGACGTTGAAGATCTGGATGACGCCGTTCGCGTCCGTGGCGATGCTCGAGAAGTTGGCGCTGTTGAAGATCGCGCTCTGCAGCGCCCCCGCCTTCTGCAGCGCCTCTTCCGCCTCCTTGCGCGCGGTGATGTCTCGTAAAACGCCGGTGTAGTAGCGTTTTCCGCCCAGCCACATCTCGCTGACCGTAATTTCCAACGGGGAAAGGCCGCCATCCTTGCGGTGACCTACCACCTCGCGTCCGAGACCGACGGCGCGCGCCTCGTCGCTCGCGCTGTCGTACTCGAGGAAACCGTTGTCCTGGCCTCGAACGAACTCGGGTATCAGCAGACCGAGGCTCTGTCCGACGAGCTCCGCGGCGGCATAGCCGAACATCCGCTCCGCCGCCGGATTGACCTGCTCGATGAGGCCGTCGTCGGCCGAGAGCGTGATGACCCCGTCCACCACGGTGTTGAGAATCGTCTGAACCAGCGCGGAGCTGTCGCTCAAGGCCTGCTGCGCTTCGTTTTCCTTGGTGACATCGCGGAAGACCAGCGCGACACCGACCACCTGATCGTCGCGGCCGCGAATCGGCGCGCAGCTGTCGGCGATGGCGCACTCTCTGCCGTCGCGTGCGATCAGTACGGTGTGGCCGGCCAGGCGCTCCACCGTGCCGCTGGCCAAGGTTTCCTTTACCGGGAAGGTGATGGATTCGCGGGTTTCCTTGTTGACGATGTGAACAATCTCGCCCAGTTGGCGGCCCATGGCCTCCGCCTGCGTCCAGCCGGTGAGATGCTCCGCGACAGGGTTCAGGAGCTCCACTCGCCCCTCGGCATCGGTGGCGATCACCGCATCACCGATGGATTTGAGCGTCACCGCGAGCTTCTCCTCGCTGTCCCGCAGGGTGATGTTGGTCTGCTGTAGCTGTTCGTTCGTCTCCGCTTGAACCTTGAGCAGATACTGCTGCGCCGCTTCGATCTGCTTGCGCGCGGTGTTGTCGGTGCCGATCAGCAGGTAACCGATGATGGCGTCGAGATCGTCGCGCAGGGCGGTGACCGACACGACCGCCGGGAAGCGGCTGCCGTCCTTGCGGATGTAGGTGAGCTCGTAGATGTCCTCGATGCCGCGAGAGGCCTTGAAGACCAGCGCATCGAAACCCGGCATGATAGGCGTCAAGAGCTCGTCGCTCAGCGCCTTGGCTCGAGCGATCAGCTCTTGCGGGTCGGAGATGTCGGCCGGCGTGATCTTGTTCATCACGTCGGCGGCCGTGTAGCCCAGCATGCGCTCGGCGCCGACGTTGAAGATCTGGATGACGCCCTTCGCGTCCGTGGCGATGCTCGAGAAGTTGGCGCTGTTGAAGATCGCCGTTTGCAAGGCGTCCGCCTGGAGCAGGGTTGCCTTGCGACGGATGCCGGAGTCGGACAGCAGGGCGCCGTGACGGATGACCGAGGTCATTTCGTCCTTGTCGATGGCGTATTCGGAATCGGAGGTTTCAACGCTCATGGTGTGTACCCCGTGCGGTTTCGGCGAATCGGTGGCGCTGTGCCCGCGGTTCGGCACATACCTCAAGCAGCTTTCGGGCCATCGAGGGGATGCGTTTGAATTCAAGAGCTTGAACCGGAGATCGCTTCGGGGAGCCGGCGTGTTCCATCAAAACGATGTGCAATTCCCATCAATTCGTTCTGGATAGCGTTGGCCTCGGTCCAGATCAAATGATGGCCGGCCTCGCTTTCAGCCGCGCCCACGAGGAGCGCGGCCAGGATTCTCCTCAGCGGCACGCCGCTTCGGAGACAAGCCCGGTGGGCTTCCTCCTTCGACAGCCCGGAGGGCTTCGTCATCCTGGCCGCGGCCCTGGTGGCCGCGGTCCGTAGGCAGCGAGAGCAATTCTCTTGGCGAGTGTAGCGGACCGAAGATCAGCTATTTAGCTTCGGAGAAGCCCGGCCGGCCCGTCGTCAAGGAGTGGATGCCGCGGCCTCGGGCTCGGCCGGCAACACGAGGGGCCTCGGCTTCGGCTTCGGCCGGCCGAACCGCTTGTGCCAGAACAGATCGATCCCGCCCTTGTTGGCGTCGCCGTAGAAGGTCTCGATCGACCACCGCGGGTTGATGTAGTACTCGACCCGCCCGCCGGCGCGGTTCTCCGTCGACGGCGCGTTGTGGTGGTACTCGGTCTCCACGTAGAAGTGACGGCCGAGCCGCTTGCCCACGGCCACGACCGGCTCGTCCACGTCCTCGCCCATGCTGAGCCCGATACGATCCACGCCCAGCCGGTCGTTGAGTTGCTGCTCGAGAACGGGGTTGTTGAGGGCCAGCAACAACGAGGCCGCCTGCGCGCGAACCTCCTCGCCGTTCTCGCCGCCTTCGCCCGTGTCCGAGCGCCCCGTCAAGAGCAGCGTGAGAATCTGGTACTGGTTCATCGCGGGGTCGGAGGTCAGAGTCAGGTCGGGCCGGCTGAGCCGCCCCTTGATCTCGACGGTGACCAGCGCCGCCTGGGTCTCGGTGCGGGCCACCAAGCGGATGTAGGGATCCAGAGGCCCCGTGGCAGGCAAGCTCACCTCGCCCGAATCGATGACGAAAGAGTTGTTGAGCAGCCAGAACCGCCCGCCCTCGGCCGCGATCCTGCCGCTCACGGCGTTGCGACCCGAGGCGGAGGCCGCGGTCACGGATCCGCTCCAGCGCATGCTCACGTCGGGGCCGGTGATCTCGATCGGGTCGGAGACGTCGATCACGAGCTTCAGAGGCCGCGAGTCCTTCGAATCGTCGACCCTCGAGTCGGGGAGCGCCTCGGGAGCGACGCCGGTCTCGAGGCTGAGGAACGTGATCTCGCCGGCCGGCGGCAGCCGTGCGGGCGCGCGCGAAGGCGTCTTGGTCAATAGCTTGATCCTCGTGCCGCGCAGGGCGATGAGCGCCTCGGTGGATTTCCTGTCGCGCGTGGCGGAGAAGGTCACCTTGGAGTCCAGCGTGAGGTTGGGCAGCCCGGGCTTGACGAACGGGAACTGCCGCAGGCGCGCATCGACCGAGACGCGCGTCGAGCCTCCGTCCGACAGGACGAGCTCGCCGTCCGCCGTCCCTCGCCCTTCACCGCTGGAAAAGGTCATCTCCCTGAAAACGATCCGGCGGCCGTCCATCGATGCACGGACGTCGATGTTGCGCAGCCGTTGTCCCATCTCGACGACGGTGATCGCGCCGTCCTCGAGCGTCGCGTATCCGCGGACCCTGGGCGCGCCGATGGTGCCGTCCACGACGACGTCTCCTCGGAGCATGCCCTCGATCCCGTACAGACCGGTGGGAAGCAGGAACCCGAGCGGCTTCAGATCGAGCCCGGGCATCCTGATCTTTGCGGCGAGCGGAACGTCTTCCGGGCGCCCTTCGCCGCGCAGCAGCTCGCCGACGGCGATCTCCGTGCGCGCCGTGACCGACGCGACCGTCGAGCCCGGGCTCCCGATCTCGAGATGGACCGACTGATGACGGAGATCGGCAGCTGCCGTCCCTCGGAACGGCACCGTGTCCCCTTTCTCGAACAGGGCTCTGCCGTTCCACTCGCCGCGCACCGCGAACTCGTCGATGTTTCCCGCGCCGTCCAGAACCATGTCGAGGCGCAGATCCGATCCGGCCGGCGCTTCCAAGAAAGGCGACAAGACGGCCTTGTCGATGCCGACCGCCTGCAATCGAAGCTCGTGCGCACCTCGGTTGTCCCAACGAAACTCGAACGGTTGGATCTCGATGTCGCACGGTGCGGACGCGACCAGGTCGGCCCAGCGGCCTTCCGCCTGCACGACTTGGGCGTGCAGCCGCGCCCTGCCTCGCCCGAGCTCGAGCCGCACCTTGGTCCCGCCGAGCCGCTGGGATCTCCAGCTCAGATCGCCGCTCGAGAGCAGGGCTTCCAGCACGGGGCTCGACGGCGTTCCTTTGAGCACGGCCTTCAGATCGACGAGCCCGTCGACCGGCAGCTCACCGATTTCGACGCCGTTCCAGGCGGCGATCTGTCGCAACGTGTGCAGGTCCAGCCCGACGGCGCTCGCGTCGACCTCGTGCGAGCGGTCCCGTCTCCAAAGGGGCGGCGCGTCCAGGGTGATTCGGATGGGGACTTGGCCGACGGCCTCGATCCGTCCGGCGGGGCCGCCGTCCATCCGGAGCTCCGCTGCGATCGCGCCGTCCGAATGCTCGGCCAGGAGCTCGAAGGGTGCCACGACCACCCCCCTCCAGGCGACCTTCCGCGAGCCGATCTCCAGGCGCACGTACGGATTGTCCGGGCCTCCGCGCAGCCGCGCGTCCACGTCCGCCACGCCGTCGATCTCGACTCCCGGCAGCAGCGTGCGGAGCAGATCCAGTCGCAGCCCCTTCGCGACCAGCTCGACGTCGTTGAACCCGCCGCGGGCGAAGCGGATCGCCCGCGCCCCTTGCGGCGAGAAGACGATCTCGGCCTCGGCCAGGAGCCGGAGCGATTCGGCGATGCCGTCCTCGTTTTCGAGATCGACAAAGAGGCGGCTCTTGCTCATGGAGGCGAACAGCTCGACGTCGCCGAGAACGAGCTCCCGCCGAGACAACCTCCTGACGCTGGCGGAGAGCGTCGCGCGGGGCGATCGCATCGTGCCCTCGACCACCAGCCTGGCGTCGATCTCGCCCGCGAGATCCAACCCGGGAACGAGCGTTGCGAGCCGCTCGAGCCTGACTCCGGCGATCCGCGCCGTGAAATCGCTCTCCGCGTCTCGCCTGACGTCGCCGTCCACGGTCACCGTTCCGCCGGCTATCCGAAGCTCGAGATCGCGTACCGCGAGCGACCCTTGGCGGTAGGACACCGTCGCCGGGCGCGCGAGCTGCGCCGTGGTGCCGCGGTATCGCCCGCTGAGCTGGCGCAAGGTGACGGCGACGCCGTCGCGGAGATCCACCGTCGCTCGAGCGCGCAGGAGATCGCCGCCGGAAGCGGCCGCGCGCAGGGCCACGTCCATCTCGTCGGTGGTTCCGGCTGCCGTCGCGTCGAGATGCGAGATCCGCAACCCGGACAGCTCGAGCCCGTCCGCCGCCAGGTGCGCGTCGAACGGAAGGGCGGGATCGAGGGGGCGCAGGCCGAGGTCCAGGTTCGCGCTGCGGACGCCGTTCGCGCCGAACCGGAGATCCCGGCCTCGCGCGTCGCCGCGGCACACCAACGCGCCGGACTCATGACCGCAGGTCGCTTCGATCCCGAGCGCTCCACCTATCTCCGGAAGGTCGAACAGGTGGGACAGCGCCCCGGTGAGCAGGGAAAGGTCGTCGATCTCGACCGCCGCACACGCCCGCTCGACCCGGCCGTCCGAGAGCCGACGGTCGAGAACCGAGTGGATCGCGGCGATCTGCACGCCGCCGGCCGAGTCCATGGTCGCGCGCACGTCGAGCACGGGTCGAGCCGAACCCGTAGCCGAGATCTCGATCGCGACCTCGGGGCCGTCCATCACGGCGAGCGACGCCCGGAACGACTCCGGGCCGCCGAACGCGGAGACGGGGATCGCCACGTCCTGCTCGAGCGATATCCCAAAGAGCTCCTTCACGGCCCCGGCGTCGACATCGACGAACGCCTCGACGACACCGACCTGTGCCGTCACGTCGAACGCAGCCACGCGGATGGAGAGCGAGCCGAAGTCGGTCGTCGCCCGCAAGCCGGTCAACATGACGATCGGCTCATCCCAATCCACCGCGAAATCCAGGTCGGCCGATCCCGCGCTCGGGGCGCTTCCGGATGCGTTCACCACGGTCAATCTCGCTCGCGTGGCGGTCGCCGCCAGCGACAGCTCGAGCGCCGCGACGTGCGCGATGGCCTCGCTGTTCCCGTCGGCGCCGGCGAGGGAAACGGTGGCGTCCTCCAGCCGGACGCGGGCCAAAAGCGCGAAGGGCAGGTCGGGACCGAGCCCGCGGGCTATCGTGGCAGGCGCGGTTTCAACGGGCGCCAGATCCGCGAAGCCGGCTCCGGAAAGCCCCCGATCCAGGCGAACCTCGGCGCCGCGGATCGTCACGCGCTCGACGATCAGGCGTCCCCCGAGCATGGACAGCGGCGACCACTCGACCTCGAGCTCCCGCACCGAGATCAACGGCGTGCCGGCCCTGTCCCGCAGCGTGACGCCGCGCATGAGGAAGCGGTCGCCCAGGCGACCCGAAATCGAGCCGACGGTCACGCCGCCCGGGATCGAGTCGTCATACAGACGCCGCCCGATCTCCACGGCGAGGCGGGTGCCGCCCTCCGTATAGAGCAGGAGCCCGAGCGCGAGCAGCGTCGCCGACACCATGGCGGCGATCGCGGTCAGCCCCGCGATTCCCAGCCCCCGCCGTAGCTTCCCGCGTGCCATGATCAGAACGCCTCGCCCAGGCCGAGATGGAACGCCCAGCGATCCTCACCCCGTGAAAGCTGCGTTTCGTTGAGCCGAACGCCCACGTCCAGCCGGATCTTGCCGAAGGGGCTGTCGTATCGGAGGCCGCCGCCGGCCGCGTAGTTGAGCTGCGTGAAGTCGTACTCGGCCCTCCCGGCGCGCACGTCGCCCGCGTCGACGAAACCGACGACGTACAGCTTGCCCCACGTGCGAACCCGCAGCTCCAGGTTGCCGAGCGCCATCGTGTAGCCGCCGATGGGGATGCTGCGGCAGTCGCCGTCGTCCGGGCAGAGCTCGGTCTTGGGAGAGAGCCGCCGCAGGCCCCAGCCGCGAACGGTGTCGCTGCCCCCGAGGTAGAACTTCATGTCGAACGGCGCCGCGGGGCGATCTCCGTAGGGGAAGATCAGCCCGGTCTCGGCCTGGACGGCCAGCTGCAGGCGAGGGGCGATCTTCCAGTACGCGCGAAGCCGCGGGACGACCTTCTGGAAATCGTAGTCCCCGCCCAGGGCTCCGCCGGCCACCGCGTACCGCGCGCCGAGCACCACGCCGTTGCGCGGATCGACGACACGGTCGGTCAGGTACAGGTCGCTCGACACCTCGACCCAGACCAGCAGGTAGGGGTCGCGGTAGTCCAGCCCCAGGATCGAGCGGTTCGCTTCGAGCGTCGGGGAGACGTCGAAGAAGTCGACGAAGCTCAGGTTGTGGCTTAACTGGACGTCCAGCCTTTCGAAGAACATCCGCGAGATCGCGAGGCGCGTGCTCGGCGAGTAGAACTGGTAGCCCTCCTGGATGCCCAGCTCGAACGCGGGCGCCATCGTCCACACAAGCCGCTTCTCGATCCAACCCTTCTTCTGCAGGCGCGGCTCGATCTTGAGGACCGGGCCGTGCTCCACGACCTTGAAGGGGTTGGGGAGCTCGGCGTAGCCGGCCTTGATCCGCAGCTCGAAGCGGGTCAGCTGGCCGAAGAGATCGTGATGGGAGTAGAGCCCGGTGACCCGTTCCTCCCATCTCGTCGGTTCCAGGCCGAGACCCACGCCGATCTTGACGAGCTGCGGCTCCGACTCGGAGACGGTCACGGTGATGCCGATCCGCCCGTCGGCTCCGACTTCCCGGTCCGCCAAGACGGTCACCGGGCTGAACACGTCCATGGCGAAGACGGCCCTCTCCATTCGCGTGAGGAGCGCCGGCGAGAACCGCTCGCCTCCGGCGAAGTCGATCTCGCGCTGCACGAGGTACTCCGGCACCGCCTCGAGACCGACGATGCGGATCTTTCCGATGTCCGCCCGCGCACCTACCGTGATCGAGAACCGAACCTCGGCCGCGAGACGCCCGAGGTCGACGACGGCGCTGTGCGCTGCCGTGGCGAGGGGGTAGCCGCGCCCTTGCAGATCCTGTCGCATGCGCGCGGCGGCGTTGTCGAGGGCCACGATCTCGAGGGGATGCGGAGCGGCGACGCGAGCTTTGGCTTCGACCTCGGACCTGTCGAACCCCCACCCCGAGTCGGGCCCCGGCTCGCTCAGCCAGTGAAAAGAGACCCGGGAGATGAGCACCGGCTCGCCCTCGCGGACGACGACGACGATGTCGACCTCGTCCGAGCGCCCTCCTCGGGGGACCTGCCTTATCTCCGTGACCTCGGCGTGGAAGTAACCGTAGGACCTGTAGAGCTCGACGATCCGTTGCGTGTCGACGGGAATGTAGCCTTCGTTGAAAAAGCAGTCCTCGCTGAAGGGGATCCACGACGACTCGCACATGTAGAGATGATCGAGGATCTCGTCGTCGTCGAAGCGCTCGACCCCTTCGATCTCGATGTCGTCGATTTCGTGCTTCGCCCCGGCGACGTTCTTGCGATTCGCGTGGGCGGCGCATGCCGTCGCCAGGGTCGCGACGACGAGCGACGCGATCATAGGCAGCGCGCTCGAGGCGCTGCGGCGCGGTGCGGACGGTGTCACTTCGGTCCAATCCAGAGCACGAGAATGTTCTCCATCCGGGAAGCGGCCCAAGCGGACATGCCTGCATTTGTCGGGCCGGTTCGTTCTATTGCCGGGACGGAGCCAACTCATGGCGGCAGGACGAGAGGTCGATGGCTACGGAGTATAGGGCCTTCTGGCGCAGTCCGTCGGGCAGGACTCTCCCGCTCCGAGACGGCGGAACTCGACCCGGCGGTTCAAGATGCGCGACTTCACGGGAAGGAGCGGGCAATCCTCTCCCCTGCCCACCGTGGGCATCCGCGATTCGCTGATGCCTTGGGCGGCCATGAACCCCTGCACCGCCGAGGCCCGTTCGCTGCTCAAAGTCTTGTTGTACGCGGCGGACCCTTCCTCCGACGCATGACCCATGATGCAGACGCGGCACCCCGGGTCCCGGTTGATCGCCGCGGCGATCTTGTCGAGCACCGGATCCATGGTCTGCGCGCCGGTCTTCCAGACGGGCATCTTCGAGCTGTCGAAGTTGAACTGGACCAGGACCATGAGCGGCTTGCTGCCGCACGGGTCGACGGGGCAGCCCAGCGTCTCGGGCAGCCCGGCCTCGTTGATGCAATCGTCGTCGACGTTGCACACGCCGTCCTTGTCGTCGTCCGGGCACGTGGTACAGGGCAACGCCACGGTCTCAATCAGTTTCTCTTGCTCCTCCTGCACGCACTCTTCCACGAGCGGGCATTCCTCTTCCCTCGACGGCTCGTACGCGGGCCCGAAGGCGAGATCCACCCCGACGGTGACGAACTGCGCGTCGTCCGCGTCGCGGTTCGGGATGTCGGCGGGCTGCACGATCTGGCCGTACCGCACGGCGGGTCCTATCGAGAACCAGTCGGCGGCCTGGAACCCGTAGCCGATGCCCGTGTCGAACCCGAAGCGGTTCAGGTCCTCGGTCCGGACGTATCCCAGGTTGAAGTCCACGAACAGGCCGCCCAGCTGCTCCTCTTCGGGCCTGAGGGTGGCGAAGGGCCGCAGCCGAATGCCGGTCGTCAGGAAGTGCCCCGATCCGACCTCGTCGTAGCCCTCATCCCCCCCGACCACGAGGTAGGCGTACGACCACTGCAGGGCCACCACGCGGTTGAGCTGGATGCCCGGCCTGATGGCCAGGTAGAACCCCGGCGTGTACCTCGATATCTGCGGCTCATCCACAAAGAAGGCGACGGCCGGTTCGACGTGGAGCGTGAACTCCGCGGCGGCGGCAGGCTTCTCCGCCAGCAGCGCGGCGAGGCACGCTGCCAGCCCGACTGCGAAGGCGGTCAGGTTGCGATGCCACACGCGGCATCCGTTTTTCCTAGAGCTCGATTCTGTGGGTCTCATGGGTCTCTCCTTCTGATCTTCGTGATGCTCTCGCACACGTTTCTCGATGTCTTGCCTTCACGACTACGGGCAGCTGCCCGGTACCGAAACGACGTTGGAATCGAAGACGAACGCGCCGGCTCCACCGACCCACGCTCCGGCCATCGACCTGCCGCAGGCGGTCGAGTAGGTCTTCATGGTGATGTCGAAGGCGGCCAGGATGTTGCCCTGGAACTCGGAGTACAATCCGATCGTCGCCGAGCTGGCGACCTGCCACCAGACGTTCTTGGCCTGAGTGCCGCCGGTCAGGAGGATGCGAGTGTACGTCCCGGGTGCGCCGTCCGCCGTGGTGAGCGAGCTCGCGGACTGGAAGATGAAGATGGCGTTCGGGTCGCCGCCACCGTCGAGCGTGATGTCGTCCGAAATCAGGATCGACGTGTCGGAGATATAGACGCCGGGCGTGAAGTAGTTGTCTCCGAGCACCAGCGCGCTCCCGGTCACGTTTCCCATCGTGGTGGGAGCTGCCAGGGGCGTGCCCCCTGCCAATGACCCGACGGCCGGGGGGCCGGCGGGAGGGGTGATGAAGAGGAACGCCGCGTTCAGGTCGGCCTTGACGGCCGTGGAAGTGGTCGTGTCGGGGTACGTGTTCGTAATGACGATCCCGTCGATGGTCGGTGCCGAGCCGTCGCAGAGGCCGAAGCCCCCCGCGCCGTCGACGACCACGGCGTTGCACTGATCGAGCGGATCCAGCACGACGTCCCCGTTGATGTGCGTGAGCGGCGCGGTCGGGGTGTTGGTGACCCCGGCGGTGGCCGCAATCGCGAACGATTCGGCCAAGCCGAGGTCGATCACGATGACCGGACCGGGATCCACGGTGAACGTCCAGGGGTTCGGCACCAGCCCGGGCGCCAGCGGGTTGCCGGCCAGGTCGGTCGCGTCCACCGTGATCGTGGCCGTGTACACGACGCCGGGCTCGAGATCCGCGATCGGGTCGAACGTCGCGGTGACGCCGAGGTAGCTCACGTCGCCGACAACCGGCGTCACCCCGTTCAGCACGGTGAAGGTGAGGTCGGTGATCGTCAGCTCGTCCATCGTCTCGCTGAAGGTGGCGGTCACATCCGTGTCCACGGCCGCGTACTGCTCACCGTCCACGGGGAACGTGGAGATGATGGTGGGCGGCGTGGTCTCCATCGTGGTGAAGCTCCACACGTAGTCCGCGGCCATCGGGTTGCCGGCCAGATCCTCGGCGGCGGCGGTGATGGTGGCCGTGTACTCTGTCTCGGGGGCGAGATCCGCGGTCGGGTTGAAGGTCGCCGTGACGCCGGCGTAGGTCACCGCGCCGGGCACGGGCGTCGTCCCGTCGAGCAGGGTGAAGGTGACGTCGGTGATCGTCGTTCCGTTCATCACCTCGTTGAAGGCGGCGGACACGTTGCTGTCCACGGCCACGTCGATCGCCTCGTCCGTCGGGATGGTGGAGACGACGTAGGGCGCCGTGAGGTCCTCGATGGTGAAGCTCCACACGTAGTCCGCGGCCATCGGGCTGCCGCCCAGATCCTCCGCGCCGGTCGTGATCGTCGCCGTGTACACGGTCTCGGAATCGAGATCCGCGGTCGGGTTGAAGGTCGCCGTGACGCCGGCGTAGGTGACAGCGCCGGACACGGGCGTCAGCCCGTCGAACAGGGTGAAGGTGGCGTCGGTGATCGTCAGCGTGTCCATCGCCTCGCTGAAGGTGGCCGACACGTCGGTGTCCGTGGCCACGTCGATCGCCGCGTCCATCGGGATGGTGGAGATGACCGTGGGCGCCAAACCGTCCGTGGTCGTGAAGCTCCACACGTAGTCCGCGACCAGAGCGTTGCCCGCCAGATCCTCGGCGACCGTGGTGATCGTGGCCGTGTACTCGGTATCGATGACGAGATCGGCCGTCGGGTTGAAGGTCGCCGTGAGGCCGACGTAGGTCACCGCGCCCGGGACCGGTGTCGTCCCGTCGAGCAGCGTGAAGGTGAGGTCGGTGATCGTCAGCGCGTCCATCGCCTCGCTGAAGGTGGCGGTCACGTTCGTGTTGATGGCCACGTCGATGGCCAGGTCCAATGGGCTCGTGAGGATGACCGTGGGCGGAGTGACGTCGGCGGCGGCGCCGGTGGTGAAGCTCCACACGTAGTCGGCGGCCAGCGCGTTGCCCGCGAGGTCCGCAGCCCCGATCGTGATCGTACCCGTGTACAGGGTGTCGACCTCGAGATCGGTCGTCGGGTTGAACGTCGCGGTGGCTCCGACGAGACTCACCGCGCCGGCGACAGGCGTCGTTCCGTCGAACAACGTGAACGTGGAGTCGGAGATCGTCGCGGGATTCATCGCCTCACTGAAGGTGGCGGTGAGGGACGCGTTGATCACCACGTCCGTCGCATCGTCCACGGGGATGGTGGAGATCACCGTGGGCGGCGTGGTGTCCGCAGAGCTCCCGGTGGTGAAGTTCCAAACGTAGTCCGCGACCAGGTTGTTTCCGGCCGGGTCCGCAGCCCCCGTGGTGATCGTGGCCGTGTACACGGTGCCGCCTTCGAGGTTGTCCGTCGGGTCGAAGCTCGCGGCGTAACCGGCGTAGCTCACTGCGCCGGCGACAGGCGTCGCCCCGTCGTACAACGTGAAAGTGGAACCTGAGATCGACGCTGGATCCATCTCCTCACTGAAGGTGGCGCTGACGGACAGGTTGATCGCAACGTCCGTCTCGCCGCTCGCAGGGGCGGTCGAGATGACGGTCGGTGCGGTGCTGTCGTCGTCGGCGTCGGGGAACCCGACCAGCTGGTTTCCGCACCCCAGGAGCTGCGAAAACACGAAGAAAATGACTACCGCTTTGTAACTTCTCATTTCATGCACCCTTTCCTTAGGCCCGTTGCTTTCCCGGGCATGACCTCGATCACGCCCTTGCGTACGCCGCGTGTCGGCGTTTTGTGCTGCGTCGTTTATCCCCAGCCGGATCCGTCGGTGGGACGGGAGCGCTATGGCTCGCCTCGCGGCTAGAGCAGCTTCCGGGCCAAAAGCGTGAATCAAGCGAGTTCGGGTAGTTGCCGGGGGGGTGCTCTCGCCGCGGTGGCTATTTCCATCAATATGATATAGCCTGTCCTTCAAATCGAACGGGGTGGGCTGAGTATGCATATCGAGGATCTGCACCACGAGGAGCTCCTGGAGCTCGATTCGGACGGGGGCGTCATCCGGTTCGCCGGACAGCGCGCGCTCCTCCTCGACGCGATCGCCATGGGGCTCCTGCGGAAGTACCTCGTCGAGAACTTCGGCCTGATCGCGACGCGCGCGGTGCTCACCCAGTTCGGCTTCGCCCACGGCTGGCGCATGGCCGAGGCGATGCAGGCGGAGTTCAAGTGGGCCGACGAAGAGGAGTGGCGCCGCGCCGGCCCCCGCCTCTCCAGCCTCGAGGGCCTGTTCCGCGTGGAGCCGGGCAGCGACGACCCGCTCAGCAAGAAGGGCGCGATGCTGCTCGCGTCCTACGAGGCGGAGCAGCACCTCCTGCACTTCGGCCGCTCCGACTCCGCCGTGTGCTGGACCATCTGCGGCCTCATGAGCGGCTACCTGAGCCGCGTCGCGGGCCATGAGATCTACGTCCTCGAGGATCGGTGCCTGGGCAAGGGCCACGCCGCGTGCAACCTCCTCGGGCGCACGCGAGAGGAGTGGGGCGCGGATCACGCCGAGGAGATCGGGTTCTTCGAGAAGGGGCGCCTCAAGGAGAGCCTCGACGTCTCGCTCGAGCGCGTCACGGAGACGCTCAAGGCCGCCGAGCAGAAGCTCCGCGTGCACCACCGCGCGCTCACGCGAGTGGCGCCGAACGTCGAGGAGCCGGACGGGATCGTCGCCAAGAGCGGGAGGATGCTCAAGATCGTGGATCTCGCGCGGCGCGTGGCCAAGGTGGACGCCACGGTGCTCATCACCGGCGAGAGCGGATCGGGCAAGGAGCGGATCGCGCGGCTCGTGCACGAGGAGTCCACTCGCGCGGCGGGCCCGTTCATCGCGATCAACTGCGGCGCCATCACGGAGACGCTCCTCGAGAGCGAGCTCTTCGGGCACGCGCGCGGGGCGTTCACCGGCGCGACCGCGGACCGCCCCGGCCTGTTCGAGGCCGCCAGCCACGGGACGCTGCTCCTGGACGAGATCGGCGAGGTGTCGCCGGGGATGCAGGTCAAGCTGCTGCGGGTGCTCCAGGAGCGGGAGATCCGGCGCGTCGGCGAGAACAAGAGCCGGCAGGTCGACGTGCGCGTCGTGGCCGCCACGAACCGCGACCTCTCGCACGGGGTCGCCGAGGGCGGCTTCAGGCAGGACCTCTACTACCGGCTCAAGGTCGTCGAGCTGAACGTGCCGGCGCTGCGCGATCGCCGGGACGACATCCTGCCTTTGGCGCGCGTGCTGCTCGCGGGCGCGGCGACCCGGATGGGGCGGAAGATCGCCGGCCTCGCGCCGAACGCCGCGGATCAGCTGCTGCGCTACGAGTGGCCGGGCAACGTGCGCGAGCTCGAGAACGCGATGGAGCGGGCCGTCGCCCTGGCGCGCGGGAGCCGCGTGGAGATGGAGGATCTGCCCGAGGAGATCCGGCAGGCGTTCCCCGTCCCGGTGGTCGTGGCCGGCACGGTGCGACCGCTCGACGAGGTCGAGCAGGAGTACATCCTCGCCGCGCTGCAGCTGAACGGCGGAAACCAGACGCGCACCGCCGCGCAGCTCCGGATAGGATCCGCGACGCTGTACCGCAAGCTCAAGAGCTACGGCGCCATCAGCGGTGCTCGGACGGGCCCGAAGAGCACGTCGCCGAAGGGCTGATCCGAGGGCAAGCAGCCGCCGATCGCCGCTGAACAGGCGGCATTTCCTGGAAAAAAAAACGGGGATTCTTGCAGGCTGTTTCGTGAACTGATAGACTGCTGTCCGCAGTAAAAAAAACCTAGGAGGGTAACATGCGCCATTCGGTACTGTTCGCTTTGATGTTCGTCGCCCTGTGGGCCGTGTGGCCGCTCGGTTGCGGCGACGACGACGGCGGCTCGAGCGATTCCGACGCGGATTCGGACTCGGACACGGATTCGGACACCGACTCGGACACCGACTCGAACACCGACTCGGACACCGACTGGGGAGCCTGCAAGAAGTCCTGCGACG
>JALNZK010000104.1 GCA_023229365.1 Pseudomonadota bacterium
GCACCTCCTCGGCGCGCAGCTTGGCCCTGGTCGGCCTCGGGGTGGGTCATGCTCGTGAGAATTCCGCCCCAGGGGGGGGTGGGTCATGCTCGTGAGAATTTCACCCGACGGGGTGGGTCATGCTCGTGAGAACGGGTGGGTCATGCTCGTGAGAAATGACATCCGACGGCCTGCCGCTTCCTCGGGGCGATCCGTGATCGCGGGGGGGAACGGGATGAGGCGTCCCGCCTGAGCGACCGCGCCTGCGAGTCTCCCGGGGATTACCAGATGTACTACGCGGGATCCTCCAACTGCAGGGCCACCGGCGACCGGTACGAGATCCTTGGCACGGCCGCGTTCGAAGCCGAAATGCCCAAGCTCACCGCACTGGAGCGGCGGCTGAGCACCTGCTACTACCTCGACATGGTCGCCCGCAGCGGTGTGGGAGACATCTCGGCGGCTCTCGTCCCGCTGGCGGCGCAGGCCCACTTCAAGAAGGCTCGCCGGGCGTGGTCCGATGGTTGTCGCTGGGAGCTCGATCTGGGCGCCTGCCAGGGTCTGCAGGACAAGTACCGAAGCTGTCTCGAGGACTACACGAGCTACTGCCGCGGCGAGTCGACCGGCCTCGCCAAGGCCGAGCTCGAGAAGGTGCAGGCCTGCGAGTACATGCTCCGGATCCTCCCGGAGGACATCGCCAGCATGGACCGGCTCAAGGAGCAGGCCAAGAGCGACGCCGATTCCGTAGCCTCGGTCAAGGCGAACATTTGGCGGATGCGCGCCCAGGCCGAAGCGTCGGTCCAGCAGGCATGGAGTCAGTTCGCGGTGGACTTTTCGCAGCAGCTCTCGACCGCGGCGGTCCAGATCGCGCAGAACGAGCAGACGATCGCCACGGCTCGAGCAGCGGCGGCGCAGCGGCCGGCCGCCCCGGCGGCCGCGGCAGCTCCGTCCGCCCCGGGCCCCGCGCGGCCGCCGTCGGCATCAGCGGCCGGCCCCGCTCACAACACCGCCACGTGCCCCGCCGGGCAGCGTGAGGTCGCGCCCGGGAAATGCGCCTGCCCGAGCGGCTTCCAGTGGAGCGGAAGCGCCTGCATTGAGGTCGCCCTCGCGCCAGAGGCCAAACCGCCACAACCGACTTCGACCTCCGGTCCTTCGGCGTCTTCGCCGCAAGCCCCACAGCCCGCGCAGAGGCAGCCGGACTGCACGGGCATGCAGGGCTGCCTCGAGATCTCTGGGCCGTCCGCGGAAGAGTCGAGCTACTGCAAGGTCAATGAGAGGGGGGAAAAGACCTACCTCCCGTCCGTCAGGAACAAATGCAGCGTGAAGCTCGCGTGCAAGCTGTGCGGTAGCTACCAGAATGGTTTGCGCGACTGCGTCGAGTGGTACTGGGAACCTGGAGTCACCCACGGCGGGTGGGCGAGCCCACTGGTGTGGTGCGACACGACCGCCGTCGTGGCCTGGTGCGTACGCGACGAAGAAATCGAGAATCGCTCGTGCCTGGCGGAGGTCCCCTAAGAACCTGTCAAAGGTAATTGGGTAGTTGGTGTCATCACCCGCAGTACGCATTTACTTGATTGACCCCCATCTCTTCGACTTCCTCGACGGACCGTTGTGGCGGGCGACGGTTCGCTGATCTAGAATCACTGCGGGTGCATCGAATGGATCGGGACCGACGAGATCTCCTGCGGATGCTCGCGTGCGCGGCGGCGGCGTGCCCGATCGCGGCGGCGGCGCGCGCGGCGGCGGAGGAGGGCGGGGAGCCGCACCGGGCGCTCTTCTGGGAGGCCGCGGGCGACGGGAACGTGCGCTGCAAGCTCTGCCCGCGGGAGTGCACGGTCGCCGACGGTCAGCGCGGGACGTGCGGCGTGCGCGAGAACCGCGGCGGCGTCTACTACACGCTCGTGCACTCGCGGCCGTGCTCGATGCACGACGACCCCATCGAGAAGAAGCCGCTGTTCCACTTCCGGCCGGGCACGAACGCGTTCTCGCTCGCCACGGTCGGGTGCAACCTCGAGTGCCGGTTCTGCCAGAACTGGGAGATCAGCCAGGCCTCGCCCGAGGAGGTGCCGAGCGACGACGTGCCGCCCGCGCAGATCGTCCGGCACGCGCAGCGCCTGGGCTCGCGGTCGATCGCGTTCACCTACTCCGAGCCGACCGTCTACAACGAGTACGTCCGCGACGTGTGCGACGCGGCGGCCGGCACCGGGATCGGGCGTGTGGTGATCTCGAACGGCTACATCCAGGCGCAGCCGCTCAAGGAGCTGCTGCCCAAGATCGACGCGATCAAGATCGACTTCAAGGCGTTCAGCGAGTCGTTCTACTCGGACGTCTGCGGGGCGCACCTGCGGCCCGTGCTCGACACGCTCGTCCGCATCCGCGAGGCCGGGAAGTGGCTCGAGCTCGTCATGCTGACGATCCCGACGCTCAACGACGATCCGGCGGAGGTGAAGGCGATGTGCCGGTGGATCGTCCAGAAGCTCGGCCCGGACGTGCCGGTGCACTTCACGCGCTTCCACCCGATGTACAAGCTCATGAACCTCCCCTCGACGCCGGTCGCGACGCTCGAGCGGTCGCGGCGGATCGCGCTCGACGCGGGGATCCGCTTCGCCTACTCGGGGAACGTGCCCGGCCACGAGGGCGAGAACACGACCTGCCCGCAGTGCAAGGAGTTGCTCATCCGCCGCGCGGGCTTCAACGTGGTCGAGAACCGGATCGCGGGCGGCAAGTGCCCGAGGTGCGGGTACGTCGTGCCTGGGGTGTGGAGCTGAGGGTCAGGAGCTGACGGGGTTCGCGGGCTCGTCGCGGCTCACGGTTTGTCGTTGCCGCCGCCCTTGTCCTTGTCGTCGCCGTCGATCCACTTCTGCTTCGCGTCCTTGGCGGCCTTCTTCGCGTCCGCGAGCGCCTTCTTCGCGGCCTCCTCGGCCTCCTTCGCGGCGTCCTTGGCGGAGTCCTCGACCTCCTTCGCCTCGTCCTTCGCGGCCTGCGTCCCTTCCTTGGCGGCCTCGGTGGCGGCCTTCTCGGCCTCCTTCGTGGCGTCCTTGGCGGCCTGCTCGGCGTCCTTCGCGGCCTTCTTGGCGGCGTCGGCGGCGTCCTTCGCGGCCTTCTGCGCCGCGGCCTTGGCCTCCTTGGCCTTCTCCTTCGCGGCCTCGGCGGCCTTCTCGGCGGCTTCCTTGGCCTTCGCGGCTGCTTCCGCGGCGGCTTCCTTCGCCTTCTCGGCGGCCGCAGCGGCCTTCGCCTTCATGTCGGCGAGCGCGTCCTGCCGGGGCGTCCTCGCCGGCGCGGCCGGCGCGGGCTCGGCGGCGGGTGTCGGCGCGACGTCCGGCTGCGGCTGCACCTTCGCGGGCTCCGGCTTCTGATCCTCGACCTCCTGCACGTGGACGACGCAGCCGCTCAACCAGGCGCCGGCCAGGGCCGCGGCGCCGCCTTTCACGATCAGACTCTTCAACGTAATCATCCTTCTCTCCTTCTTCGGTTGATACCGAAAATCCATTTCGCAGATCGATTCTCCAGCGTCCCCAAGAGACTACCGATTCTGACGCCGTACGCCAGACAAAATTCTCCCTGCCCGAAGCGCCGGGCGGCCGGCCCGGACCTGATCTTCCCCATTGTCATGGGTCCCGGTCGTGTGGTGAGGTGTCGGTTGAAACGGGCGGCAGCAGGAGGCGTTCGAGATGAGCGACACGGGAAGAGAGCGGTACAGGCTGAAGCACCAGGTGCGCGTGGTCACGGCGACGAGCCTGTTCGACGGCCACGACGCATCGATCAACATCATGAGGCGGCTCGTCCAGATGGGCGGCGCCGAGGTGATCCACCTCGGGCACAACCGGTCGGTCGCGGAGATCGTCGAGGCGGCGATCGAGGAGGACGCGCAGGCGATCGCCGTGTCGTCGTACCAGGGCGGCCACAACGAGTTCTTCAAGTACATGCGCGACATGCTCGTCGAGCGCGGGGCCGCGCACATCCGGATCTTCGGCGGCGGCGGCGGCGTGATCCGGCCCGACGAGATCGCCGAGCTCGAGGCGTACGGCGTCGAGCGGATCTACGACCCCGAGCACGGGCGCACCATGGGGCTCGAGGGGATGATCGACGACCTGCTCGCGCGGTGCGACTTCCACACCGTCAACGTGCCCGGCTCGGACGACCCGACCGACCGCGGCGCCTCGATCCCGGATCCCGCGAAGGTCACGACCGCGGATCCGGCCGCCGTGGCGCGGCTCATCACGATGACCGAGATGGGGCCGGAGGCGTACAGGCTCGTCGCCGAGGGGATCCGCGCGCGGGCGGCCGCGGCCGAGGCGCCCGTCGTCGGGGTCACGGGCACCGGCGGCGCCGGCAAGAGCTCGCTCCTCGATGAGATCGTGCGGCGCGTGCGGAACGACAACCCGGACAAGTCGATCGCGATCCTCTCCGCCGATCCCTCGAAGCGGCGCACCGGCGGCGCGCTCCTCGGCGACCGCATCCGGATGAACGCGATCCACGGGCCGGGCGTCTACATGCGCTCGCTCGCCACGCGCGGCTCCGGCCACGAGCTCCCGGACACGATCCGGGACGCCATTGACGTCGTGAAGGCCGCGGGGTTCGACCTCGTGCTCGTCGAGACCTCCGGCATCGGCCAGGGCAACACCGAGATCGTCGACATCGCGAACGTGTCCATCTACGTGATGACCTCGGAGTTCGGCGCGCCGACGCAGCTCGAGAAGATCGACATGATCGACTTCGCGGACATCGTCGCGATCAACAAGTTCGAGCGCAAGGGGTCGGAGGACGCGCTGCGCGACGTGCGGCGGCAGATGCGGCGCTCCAAGAACTCCTTCGACGTCCCGCTCGAGGAGCTGCCGATCTTCGGCACGATCGCCTCCAAGTTCAACGACGAGGGGGTGAACGGCCTGTACGCGGGGCTCGTCGAGGCGATCGCGCGCAAGACGAAGGCCGCGTTCGCGTGCCGCCTCCCCGCGGAGCGGATCGCGCGCACCTCGAGCCAGAAGTCGCTCATCCCGGTCGAGCGGATCCGGTACCTCGGCGAGATCGCCGACACGGTCCGCGCGTACAAGGCGTGCGCGCGGGACACCGCGAAGCTCGTCCGCACGCGGCAGCACCTCGCCACCGCGAAGGCGGAGCTCGGTGGCGCGTTCGCCACGCCGATCGACAAGAAGATCGCCGATCTCGAGGGGCGGATCCCGGACGAGGCGCGCGCGCTGCTCGACGGGTGGGGGGGCCTCCAGGCGCGGTACCGCGGGGACGTCTTCAAGTACACGGTGCGCGACAAGGAGTTCAGCGTCGACCTCACGAGCGAGACGCTCGCCGGCACCAAGGTGCCGCGCGTCGTCGTGCCCGATCTCGCGGATCACGGCGACCGGCTCGAGTACCTCATGCTCGAGAACGTGCCGGGCGAGTTCCCGTACACGGCGGGCGTGTTCCCGTTCAGGCGGCAGGGCGAGGATCCGAAGCGGCAGTTCGCGGGCGAGGGCGGGCCGGTCAAGACGAACACGCGCTTCCACTACCTCACGGCCAACGACCCGGCAAAAAGGCTCTCCACGGCGTTCGACTCGGTCACGCTGTACGGCAACGATCCGGACGCGCGGCCCGACATCTACGGCAAGGTCGGCGACTCCGGCGTCTCGATCTGCTCGCTCGACGACATCAAGAAGCTGTACGCCGGGTTCGAGCTGTGCGACCCGAACACGTCGGTCTCGATGACGATCAACGGGCCGGCGCCTATCATGCTCGCGTTCTTCCTGAACTCGGCGATCGACCAGCAGGTCGACGCGTTCACCCGGAAGGAGGGCAGGGCGCCCGGCCCCGACGAGCTCGCGAAGATCCGGGCGTGGACCCTCGCGACCGTGCGCGGGACGGTGCAGGCCGACATCCTCAAGGAAGACCAGGCGCAGAACACGTGCATCTTCTCGACCGAGTTCGCGCTCAAGATGATGGGCGACATCCAGGAGTTCTTCATCCAAAACAACGTCCGCAACTACTACTCCGTGTCGATCTCCGGCTACCACATCGCCGAGGCGGGCGCGAACCCGGTGAGTCAGACCGCGTTCACGCTCGCGAACGGCTTCACCTACGTCGAGTACTACCTGTCGCGCGGCTTCCCGATCGACGCGTTCGCGCCGAACCTGTCGTTCTTTTTCTCCAACGGCATGGACGCGGAGTACACGGTGATAGGGAGGGTGGCGCGCCGCATCTGGGCGATCGCGATGCGCGAGAAGTACGGCGCCAACGACCGCAGCCAGAAGCTCAAGTACCACATCCAGACCTCGGGCCGCTCGCTGCACGCGCAGGAGATCCAGTTCAACGACATCCGCACGACGCTCCAGGCGCTGCTCGCGTTCTACGACAACTGCAACTCGCTCCACACGAACTCCTACGACGAGGCGATCACCACGCCGACCGAGGAGTCGGTGCGCCGGGCGATGGCGATCCAGCTCATCACGCTCAAGGAGTTCGGCCTCTCGAAGAACGAGCACCCGTGGCAGGGGTCCTACGTCGCGGAGGAGCTCACGGAGCTCGTCGAGGAGGCGATCCTGTCCGAGTTCGTGCGCATCTCGGAGCGGGGCGGCGTGCTCGGCGCCATGGAGACGCAGTACCAGCGCGGCAAGATCCAGGACGAGTCGATGCTGTACGAGCACCAGAAGCACACCGGCGAGCTGCCGATCATCGGCGTCAACACGTACCTCGCAGCGGACACCGCGAACCTCATCCCGCGCGACCTCGAGCTGCGCCGCGCGACGGACGAGGAGAAGCACGAGCAGATCGACAACGTGCGCGCGCTCCAGGAGCGCAACGCGGCGAAGATCGCCGAGTCGATGGCGAAGCTCAAGCAGGTCGCGCTCACGGGCGGCAACATCTTCGAGCAGATGATGGAGACCGCGCGCTACGCCTCGATGGGCCAGATCACGACCGCCCTCTACGAGGTCGGCGGGCAGTACCGCAGGAACATGTAGGGGGACCGCCGTTCGCGCGGCGTCCGAGATCGTTCCCGACCATCGCGTTTCCTCTCTGTGTTACTATGGCGTTGTCCGAGGGAGGGCGATATGGACCCGAGACGACTGCTCGCAGAAATCCGCGCCGCGCTCGAGGAGCGCTACGGGCAGCGACTGCACAGAGTCGTGCTGTACGGTTCCCTTGCGCGTGGCGACGAAACGCCCGATAGCGATCTGGATCTTCTCGTCGTGCTGTCCGACTCGGCGGCACAGACGGGAGAAATGAGGAGCGCCGTCAACGCCGTGTACCCCGTTCTGCAGCGGCACTCCGTCTTCCGGCCGCTGCACGTCGTCGTCGCGGCTCGGCAAGACTACGAAGACGGCGGAATTGCGCTTTATAGGAACGTCCACCGCGAGGGGATCGCGGCATGAGCGAAGAGGCCGCCGCCCTCTGGCTTCGGGCCAAGTCCGATCTCGAAGCCGCCAAGGCTCTGTCCGGTCTCGGTTTCTTCGACGCGGCTGCCTCGCGCGCTTATTACGCGGCGTTCAGCGCGGTTTCGGCGCTCTTCACGCAGCGCGGTCTCGCCTTCCGCAAGCACTCGCAGATCGAGAGCGCCGTGCATCGCGACCTCGTCCACGCCGGGCGCTGGGAGATCGGTCTGGGTGCCGACTTCTCCTTCCTCCGCAGCTTGCGGGCAACCGGCGATTACGGCGCCGCCATGCACGTGATCGGCACGGATGCCGAGGCGGCGGTCGAGTCCGCCAGACGCCTCCTCGCCGCCGTCTCGAACGAGGAACCGGCCCTGTTTCCGCTAGACGAAACGGCGTGAGCGCTGGCCGCGGCAGCGCTGAGAGCTCGAACTCCCTTTCGCGCGCTGTGCCGTCGCGACGCGATGTTGTAGAATCTCCCAGATGAGGGCGATGCGAGACAATAGGTTGATGGCGCTGGCGCTGGCGCTGGCTTTGCTCGGGTGCGGCGGGGCGGGGAAGGTGGCGCAATCCGCGCAGCCCGAGCAAACCGCGCAACCCGCGCAGCCCGCGCAGCCCGCGGTGGGCGCCGAGGTCGCGGCGGGTGGCGGGGGCGCGGTGACGGCGATCGATCCCCGTTGCGCCGGGCTCGATGGAGAGGCGCGTGCGGTCTGGAGCGCGAAGATCCGCGGCGAGCTGGACTTCTCGGTCCGGATCTTCGAGGGCGAGATCCTCGCCGCCGAGGCCGAGCTCGCCGTGGACCGGCTGGACGAGTTCACGAGCGCCTGGGTCGAGGCGTCCGAAGGGGCGTGCCGGAAGCACGCCGAGGCGGGGACCCTGGACGGCGAGGAGCACCGGGCGCTCGCGGCGTGCCTCGATCGCGCGCTCGAGACGCAGCGGGCGATCATCGCGGCGATGAAGACCGGCGGCAAGACCGCGATCGCGCAGGCGCAGACGCTCCCCGAGGTGATCCGGCGCTGCTCCGGGGAGAACGTCGGCGCGGGCGCGACGACCGACATGCGCGACAACCCGTTCGGCGGGGAGCCCTAGTAAACGGAGAGCTCGACGTCGTCGACGACCCAGCCGGTTTCCGCGCCGGATCGATCCGAACCGACAAGGAAGCGGGCCCTGAACCCCTCGGTCTTGAACGCGTCGCCTACCGGAACCGCGACCTCGGTCCACACGTTTCCCGGGATCTCTCCGGACCACGCGGCGTGGGTGTCGATGTCGGCGACCTCGCCGCCGCACGGGCCGCTGTAGTCGCCGTCGATCGTCCCCGTGTAGGCCTGCGACGGGGTGACGTCCTGCCACGTGAGGCCGCCGTCGTCCGACAGCTGGACCGTGCCGCCGTCCCGCCAGAAACCCGACGAATTGGGCTGGAACCTGTAGTGGTGGTGGAACACGAGCTCGACCGTCTGCGGCTCGCCGTCGCACACCGAGAGGTCGATCGCCGGCGACACGAGCTCCGCGGAAAGACAGCTGAGGTAGTCTCCCGAGAGCGTCGTCGCGAAGCACGACGATCCCGAGTGGCAAGCCTGATCCAGCGGATCGCCGAGCTGCCAGGGATCGGCGTCGTCGTCGAGCGCGCCGTGGGAGAACCCCTGCTCCCCGGATTCGAAGTCGAAGACCATGGCGGCGTCGGCGCAGGTCTCCGGGGTGATCTCCGTGTCCGCGTCCGTGTCGGAGTCGGTGTCGGTGTCGGAGTCGGTGTCGGAGTCGGAGTCGGAGTCGGTGTCGGTGTCCGTGTCGCTGCCCGTCTCCGAGTCGGTGTCGGGCGGGAGTTCCGACTCGTCGGAGTAGCACAGGCCGTCGCCGGAGACGTTGCAGATCCAACCGGGCGGACAGTCCTCGTCGCTCTCGCACGCGAGCTGGCCCTGGGGCGGGTCGACCGAGCAGCCGCAGAGGAGGGTCAGGAGCACGGGAAGCCGGACGGTTCGAATCGCCATCGCGTGTCTCATGATCAGAACCTTCCTGTTATCGTCAGGCCGACCGGTCCCGGTGCGACCTCGACCTCGACCGCCTCTTCGGCGCCGTCTTCCTTCTCGCTCTCGCCGCGGCGTCCGAGCGCGATCATCAAAGCACCCGCGCCGGCGAGCACGCCGGTCATGACGAACATCGCGGCCGCGCCCCCCCCCAGGCCCTTCATCTCTTTCTCGCTGGCTTGGAAGGTGTCGTAGTCGGGCGCATTCTCCGCGTCTCTTTTCGCGGAGCCGGCCGCGGCCGCCAGCACGATCCCCACGACGAGCGCCGCTCCGGACACGGAGACCGACACGATCCCGGCGGCGCGCAGCTTGTTCGCCTTGGTCGTCCCATCCTCCGGCGCGACCGGCGCCGGTTGCGGCTCTTCGGCCGGCGGCGGCGCGACGGGCTCGGGGGGCAGGATCCCCTGCGCCCGCTCGAGCGAGGTCACGAGATCCGAGAGCTCGTCGTCGAACTCTCCGCCGGGGTGCTGCTCGCGGAACTGCTTGAGGCTCGCGGTGGCGGCCGCCTTGTCCTCGACGAGGTTCGTCAGCTGGGCAACGTTGAAGACCGTGTTCCTGTGCGGGCTGAGGTACAGCGAGCAGAGGAACGCGTCGAGCGCCTCTTGGAACTGCGCCTTCTTGACGGCCTGCTCCCCCTTCACGAACCACCTGCCGGCCCAGCGCTGGGCGCGCTTCTCCGCCGCGGGCTTCGCGGGGCACACGTCGTCGCTGTACTCCTGTGCGCCGCCGATCGCGGGAGCGAGCGCGAGAACGGCGAAGATGACTGCCGCGAGCTTGACCACCTCATCCTCCGAACGGGTTCGACGCCAGCCCCGCCGCGTCCTTCGGGGACGCGGGCTCCTTCTGCGGGCCGGGTTTCGGCTTCTTCTTGACCGGCGGCTTCGCCGCGGGGGGCGGCGACTTCGAGTCGACCGACGGCACCGGGCGCGCGCTCGAGGCGGCGGGCTCGTCGGCCTCCTCCCGCACGGGCGCCGGGGGCTCCTGCGGCACGGGCTCCCGAGCGACGGCCGCGGCGGGCTCCCGAGCAGCGGCGCGCAAGGGCGCCTCGCGCGGCGAGGTCGTCGCCGTCGAAGGCGCGTCCTCCCCTCCGGCGAGGAGGGCGATCACGAGGACGATGGCGGCCACCGCGGCCAGGCACAGCGCCGCGATCGCCACCTTTCTCTTGTCGCGAGGTGACAGCGCCGCCGCGCGTCTTCCGATGGGCACCGGCTCCGGGGGAACGGACTTGAGGAGCTCGATCTCCAGCGCGCTCTCGAGCTCCGCGGTGATCGCGCGGGCCTGGGCCGCCCGGATCTCCTCCGCCGTCGGGCCCTCGGCGGCGATCGCCACCGCAGGGGTCGGCACGGGCGGCGGAGCGGGCGGCTTGGCGGGCTTCGGCGCCGCGGCCACGAGCGCGCTCGTCTGCTCGTCGTGCTTCTCGGCCGTCGCCAGCAGGTCGCCTATCACCGCGCTTGCGGACTGCGGCCGCTTCTCCGGTTCCTTGGAGAGCGCCGCCCGGATCGCGCCCACGAGCTCCGGCGGCATCTTCGCGGCCTCTGGCGGGAAGATCGGGTCCTTGAGGAGGATCTTCCCCGATATCGTTTCCTGATCGTTGCCGTCGAACGGCGGGCGCCCGAAGAGGCACAGGTACAGCAGCGCCCCCACGGCCCAGAGGTCGGCTCGGCGATCCACGCCGCCCTCCCCGAGGATCTGTTCCGGGGCGAGGTACCGCACGTTTTCGGGGAGCGAGTCGGCGCGCGCGCCGCCGGGGTACAGAAGGCGGACCTCGAGCTCGCCCTTCTCCGTCTTGTCCACGAACACGTTGTACGGGTTCAGGTTGCCGTGGAACGTGCCCAGCCCGTGGATCGCGTCGAGCGCGGAGAGGATCTGCAGCGCCGTGCCGGCCGCCGGGCCCGGGTGCATCTTCCCGCGCGACGCGACGATCCGGGCGAGGCTCTTGCCGGTCGGGGCGTCGCTCGTCACGAACCGCTGCGAGGCGTTCGGGAAGTACGACTGCCGGTGCGCGAGGACGTTCGGGTGCTTGAGCGCGGCCGCGTCCTTCTCGCCCTCGAGGCGCACCCCCTCGGCCAGCGCGAGGACGATGACGTTCTGGTTGGTCGCGACGTCGACGGCCGCGTAGATCGAGCCGGCGAGATCCTCGGACAGCCGCTCCCCGAGGCGGAACTTTCCGGCGATCGTCTTGCCGGTGAGGATCCTGTCCATCGCAGCGCCCATTCGCCTCCCCTGCACGGCCTTCTCGTCCTTCGTAATAGACTATTTCCTTTCGCGTTAGGGGTCGAAGAGAATTTTCGGACACGCGGGCGCTCCCGCGTCGCTCGCGCCGGTTGATCCCGGCGGCGCGAGCGCGGACAATGGCGGCGTGAAGATCGACTGCCACGTGCACATGCTCCCCTTCGGCGGGCGCTTCGGGGGCGCGGTCGCCGCGCGGGGCTACCGGGCGATCGGCGCCTGGGTGCTGCGGCGCAGGCTCGGGCTCGGGGGCGTCGCCGGCCCCGAGGAGCGGGAAGGGCGCTACGTCGACCTTCTCGCGGCGGCCGTGCGCGCCTCGGAGCTCGATCGCGCCGTGCTCCTCGCCCTCGACGCCGTGCACGACGCGAACGGCGGGATCCGGCTCGACCGGACGACGCTCTACGCGCCCAACGACGCCGTGTCGCGCACCTGCGCCCTGCACCCGGACGCGTTCCTTTACGGCGCCTCCGTGCACCCGTGCCGCCGCGACGCGCTGGACGAGCTCGATCGCGCGGCGTCGTCGGGCGCCGTGCTCGTCAAGCTGCTCCCGAACAGCCAGGGGTTCGATCCCGCGAGCCCGGCGCTCCTCCCGTACTACAGGAGGCTCGCCGATCTGGGGCTCCCGCTGCTCGTCCACTGCGGCTTCGAGCACACGCTGCCCGCGATCGATCAGGCGTGGGGCGATCCGGCGCGGCTCGAGCCGGCGCTCGGCGAGGGCGTCACCGTCATCGTCGCGCACGCGGGCTCCGCCGGCCGGTTCCACAGGCGCGAGACGTTCGGCGCCTTCCTCCGGCTCCTCGAGCGGCACCCGCGCTGCTTCGGGGACACCGCGGCGCTCGCCAACTTCTGGCGCGCGAGGTACCTCTACGAGCTCCTCGATCCCGAAAGGCTCGAGCGCGACCACGGCGTCCGGCTCGAGGATCCGCTCTCCCGCTTCGTCCACGGCTCGGATTTCCCGGTGCCGACGACCGCGTTCTCCTTCTCTGGCCGCGGCGCGAGGGGCGCGCTCCGGCGGATCCGCGCGCTCGGGAACGAGCTGCAGAGGGACATCGAGCTGAAGCGGCTCGCGGGCGTGCCCGACGCCGTGCTCGAGCGGGCGGCCGGGATCCTCCGCCTGGGGAATGGAGCGGCGTGAATCGGTGTTGTTCCGATCCGAGCGGCCGTGCTACGGGCTTAGTCATCGACGCGATCGAGGGATCGGCAAGGAGCGCAACGTGAAGAAGTGGATCGTCGCTGCAGGGGTGGTCGCCGCCGCGGTCGTCGTGGTGATCGCGGTGACGAGGCCGTGGCCGAAGGACGCGGGCGCCGGCGCGGGGGGGGCGGCCAGCGAGGAAGAGCTGGCCCAGCTGCAGGCCCTGAACGAGAAGGCGAAGGCGGCGTCGGCCAAGCTCTTGGAGGCGCGCGCCAAGATGAAGCCGTTCGATCCCGAGACGCAGCGGGCGCCGTACCCCAAGCCCGAGCCGACCGCGGCGGAGAAGGCCGCGGCCGAGGCGGCGGAGCACGAGCACGATCACGCGCACGGCAAGCGCGATCCGGCGGACCTCGCGCGCCACGAGAAGGCGAACGACGTCGTGAAGGCGAGCGAACTCGGCGTGCGCGAAGGCGCCTTGAAGCGCCCCGACTCGAAGCCGCGGTGGGACGCGCCGGCGCCGCTCGACTGGGAGCGCCTGGGCAAGCTCTTCACCGGGTTCTCGATAGGCTACAAGGTGGGCGGCGACTTCACGGAGGACGTCGTGCGCGAGCTCCACGGGGCGGCCGTCGAGGTCGCGGGCGCGGTGCTGCCGATCGATCCGCCCGAGGGCGCGATGAAGCGGTTCTGGCTCGTGAAGGAGGACGCCGCCGAGGCGGCCTGCCTTTACTGCGCCCCGCCCGCGCCCGGCATCGTCCTCTACGTCGACGCGTCGAAGCTTCCGCTCGAGCTGAGCGCCGAGGACAGGAAGAGGATGTACGCGGACGTCTACCCCATCCGGGTGGTCGGCCGCCTCCTGCTCGGCCCGAAGAAGACCGACGACGGCATCGAGTACCTGTTCGGGCTGGAGCTGAAAGAGTGGAGTCGGGAAGACGACTAGTACATCAGGCCCGAAGTTCCTTCCGGAATTCCCGAGCACCGAGCACAGAAAGAGCCGCGTTCCTGAGGAGGCCGCAGGCCGTCTCGAAGGGCGCGGCCGGGTCAGGCGATCGGCTCGTCCGTGAGAAGGTGAGAAGGTGTCGTAACCTTCCAATTTCCAATTTCCGGCGGCCGGGCGGAAATGCGGTTGATCGAGTGAAGTTCGGTGTCGTCGACGAGTACGGCAAGGGGTCGAGCGTGCGCCAACAGAAGTCGCCGCTGGTGCTGGCTCGGAAAGAGAGAGAAAATGGAAATTGGAAGGCTACGACACCTTGTCACACCTTGTCACCTTGTACGAGGTGCGAATAGCGATGTGCCGCGTTAGAATCGACTGGTCGAGATATCTTTTCAGCAGACGAACACGGGGAGGGCCGCTGACATGGAGACGCTGAGGTTGTTGGCGACAGTGGCCCTCTTGACCGTATTTTCCGGCTGCTCTTCGGATCGACGATCGTCTTCCGCTCCCGACTGCGGCTGCGACGAGCCTGACGGTGGCGAGTGCGTGGACACGGATCCGCCCGACCCGGACGGCGGAGTTCCCGGATGGAGGATGACCTGGGCCGTGCAGGCGGGATCATCGACGGAGTACAACATGGTCGGTGAGGAGATCGCCTGGGACCTCGAACCGTTGTCAGAAGGATCGGTGGCGGTTGCCGGAAGGTACCTATACGAAGCGGTGTTCGGGGCCGGCGAGCCGAATGAGACAATTCTCCCGCATTTCAGCCCATTGGTGGATTTCGAAGACGAAAACAATTTCGTCGCGCTGTACGATCGGGAAGGATCGCTCATCTGGGCGAGGGGGTTTGGAGGCGCTGGGGTCGATGCCGGAGCACGAGGCATCAAGCAGCTCGTCGACGGTTCGTTATGGGTGAACGGAGCCTACGGCGAGGAAGTGACGTTCGGGCTGGACCAACCCACCGAGACGGTACTTGTCCCGGGAACGTTCGACGAACCTGGCTTCTACTACAACCATGCGCTTGCCTGGTATTCGGCGGCTGGGGATTTTGAACGCGCCATCCGCGCCTCCGACACAGCATACAGTTCGACGTTGGGCGGGAGCGCCATTCTCCCAGACGACTCAGTCGTGGTTGCGGGCTGGTTCTCGGTCGGGATCGCCTTCGCCCCGGGAACGCCGGAGCAGACGATCTTCACCACGCCAGACTCGGTAGATGAGGACGTGGTGGTGGCCCGCTTCACGTCGGACGGCACACTGCTCTGGGCGAGGCGGATCACGGGCGCCGGCATGGATTACAGCCACAGCGTGGTCCGCTTGCTCGGCGGAGACATCCTCTTGAGCGGTACCTACCAACAAACGGTCCTTCTCGGAGAGGGTGAAGAGAACGAGACGTGGCTCACGTGCGAGGAATTCGAACCGGACGCCGGCCTCGACGATGACGGAGAGAAATGTCCGTTCCTCGCTGCGTATTCCGAGGACGGTGCGCTCCTTTGGGCCAAAGACCCGGGATTCCGTTGCGCTTCCGCCAGCCGCACACCGCTCGTCGCCGCTGCTCCGGACGGTGGGTTCGCCGTCTCCGGCGGCTTCGTCGGCACCGGCGTGCTCGGGCAGGGCGAGCCGAACGAGACGGCCATCGGTCCGACATCGGGAGAGGACTACGATGTTGTCGTGGCGAGGTACGACGATGACGGCGTCCTGCTCTGGGCGAGGCAGATCGTCGACGAGACGGATTTTATCGAGACCTCACACTACAGCGCTCATCCGTTGGCGTTCCTGGACAGCGGGGAGCTGGCGATCGCCGGATGCTACATCGGGGCTCCGCAATTCGGCCTGGGCGAGCCGAACGAAACCGTTTTGCCGGAATCGAACGACATCCAGTTTTTCGTCGCGCTCTTCTACCCCAACGGCAACCTCTCGTGGGCGATCGAACAGGGCGGCCCGAGCGGTAGGGATGTCGCATCGAGCGTCGCGGCGTACGGCGACAGCACCTTCTTCGTCGGCGGGTCGTTCGGCGACACGGTGACGTTCGGCACGTCGTCCGAGGACGAGAAGACCATGACCTCCAGCGGCGACTCCGAGATCTTCGTGCTCAGGTTCGACCGGACGACGGAGTAGCCTTTCCCTCCAGATCCCCCCGGCCTTTCGCGCGTCCGAAACCCGGCAAACTCGAGGGAAGACTCCGCGGGCGAGCGGAGTATAATGTCGGTCTCGTTGTGAACAACCGCAGGAGAGGGAGGGCCCCATGAGCCGCTTTCACGCATCCGTAGCCATCGCGCTTTGCGCCGTTCTCGTCGTCGCGTGCGACGATCCGCCGCCCGAGAAGCTGCCGCCTCTGAGCGCGCGCGTCGAGCTCGCGTCGGGCGACGTCTGGCTCGTGACCGAGAAGGCGAAGTCCCGGCTGATCACGGGCGCGATGCTGCCCGAGAAGGCCGAGCTCACGGTCGGCGACGGGAGCCGGGCGCTCCTGCGGCTCGGCAACGGCACGGGCGTGTTCCTGCGCGGCGGCGCCGTCGCGTCGATCGGCGCGGGCCAGATCGAGCTCAAGAAGGGCGAGCTCTGGGCGGACATCCCGGCCGACGAGCGCGCGCTCGGGCGGTTCGTCGCGGGCGGGGTCACGGTCGCCGCGGCCGACACGGGCGTGGATCTCAAGCTCGCGGGCGGCGAGGTGACCGTGTACGTGGCGCGGGGGCTCGCGGTCGTCGAGGCGCCCGGCGGGCGCGCCGAGATCGAGGACGGTGAGCAGGCGCTCGTCAAAGGCAAGGCCGCGCCGCAGGTCTCCCCGGTCGCGTTCTGGGAGGACTGGACCGGCGGCATGGCGGACCGGGAGCTGCTCGCCGGCATCGGCGGCAAGGCGGCCGGCCGGATCTACGGCATCAACCGCGATCGCCCCGGCTCGCCGCCCGAGGAGCTGCAGATCGCGGCGCAGGCCGTGCGGATCTTCGTCCGCGACGGCGTGGCGCACACGACCGTCGACCAGCGCTTCTTCAACCCGTCGAGCGAGCCGCTCGAGGGGTGGTACTGGTTCTCGGTTCCCGAGGACGCGGCGGTGGAGCGGTTCGCCATGGAGGTGAACGGCGCGCTCGTGGACGGCGAGATGATCGAGCGCAAGCAGGCCGCGGCCGCGTACGAGGCGGCGGTCGAGGCGCGCGTGTTCGACCCGGCGCTCCTCGAGTGGGTGGACGGCCGCACGTTCCGGGCGCGCATCTTCCCGATCCCGGGCGCCGGCGAGCGCCGCGTCGTCCTCTCCTACATCCAGCTTTTGCCGCTCGCGGACGGCGTGTACCGCTACGTGTACCCCATGGGCGGCGGCGAGGAGACGCAGATCCAGGAGTTCTCCCTCGAGGTCGACCTCGGCGACGAGGGCAAGGAGATGGAGATCTCGACGCTCGAGGACGCGCGCATCGAGCAGGACCGCACCCGCGTGACGATGCGGCGCTCCGGCTTCACGCCGCGCTCGGACTTCCTGCTCGAGATGCGGCCCGAGGAGGAGCGCGAGCCGATGCGCGCCATGCGGTTCTCGTCCGGCCGCGACGAGGCGGACTACGTGATGCTCCGCTACGCGCCCGAGGTCGAGTGGGGAAAGGTCCAGGAGGTGCCGGGCGACGTGGTCGTCGTGCTCGACACGTCGGCGGGCGGCGACGACGCGGACCGGCGGGTCCGGACCGACGCGGTCGAGGCGATCCTGCGCGCGCTCTCGGCGGGCGATCACTTCGCGGTGCTCTCCGCGGACCTCGTGCCGCGCGTCCTGTACCCCGAGAAGGGGCTCGCGCCGGCCGAGGAGAAGCACGTGGCGGCGGCGATGGAGCGGATCGCGGACGTGGCCTCCGCGGGCGCGACGGATCTCGGCGCCATGTTCGGCGCCGCGCTCGGGCTCGTGCACGAGGCGGTGCAGCCGGCGGTGGTGTACGTCGGCGACGGGCTCGCGACCGTCGGCGAGACCACCCCGGACGAGCTCGCGGAGCGGCTGCGGCGGACGCTCGGCGACTCGAGGGCGCGGGTGTTCACCATCGCGGTCGGCGCGGACGCGGACACGGCGCTGCTCGAGCGGATCGCGCGCGTGGGCGGCGGCCGGTCGTTCCGCATCGACACGGCGGAGCAGGCGGTCCAGGAGGCGCTCAGGTTCGCGGGCATGGTGAAGACGCCCACGATCACGGACCTCGTCATCGACGTCGGCGCCGGGCTCGATCAGGTCTTCTCCACCGTCGCCGGCAAGGTGACCGAGGGCGAGGAGGTCGTCCTCTTCGCGCGGACGCACCACGCCCTGCCGAACCGGATCAAGGTCAAGGGCCGCCTGGGCGGCGAGGCGTTCGAGAAGGCGTACGACACCGAGGTGGAGAAGGGCGCGGGGATGGGCTACATCCCGGCGCTCTGGGCGCGCGCCTACCTCGAGCGGCTCATGGGCGAGGGGCTGACCGCGAAGCGCGGCACGGTCATCTCGCTCGGCCTGAGCTACGGCCTCATGACGCCGTTCACGTCGTTCCTCGTGCTCGAGAGCGACGCCGCGTACATGATGCAGGGGATCCAGCGCCGGCCGCGCTACCTGCGGGTGAGCGAGCTCGGCGAGGCGCGGGACGGCGTCGAGATCGCGAAGGCCGCGGCAGAGATCCCGCTCGGCCTGTTCGGCTGCTCGGAGATGCAGGCCGGGTCCGCGCCGGAGCAGGAGGTCTCGGAGGACCGCGTGCGCCAGATGCTGCCGTCGACGCCCGCGTCCGGGCCGTCGGGCGTCGCCTCGCAGACCGGCACCGCGGCGCCGTCGCCGACCGACATGCCGGTCGCGGCCGCGCCGTCGATGCCCAGGCGGGAGTCCGCGAAGAAGGGCGGCGCGGACGAGCTCGACGACCTGCTCGGCGGGGGGAAGATGGACCAGGCCGAGCGGAAGCCCATGGAAGAGGGGGCGATGGGCCGCGACATGAGCGGCGAGGCGACCGGCACCATCGGCCTGGGCCTGCTCGGCGCGATCGGCAGCGGCGCGGGCGGCGGCGGCACGGGCGCGGGCTACGGCCGCGGCGGCGGGGGCGCCATGGCCTCGGCGCCCAAGGTGAAGCGCGATGAGGCGTCCATGGGACGACGCCTCGCGACCGAGAAGCCGGAGCCAGCGACCGCCTCGCAGAAGGACACGCAGATCGCGGTCGGCAACCCGTACGCGGTCATCAAAACCAAC